>JASLGI010000164.1 GCA_030149685.1 Bacillaceae bacterium
TCTGTCCAAAAGTTATCCACATGTGGATAACTTTCTTTCACCGCATCTGAGAAATGTTTCATCAGTGGACCGAATGTGAGCACTCCCGTAATTTGTTCAGGGTCGATCACTTTCGCTAACTCCGTATGGTATTGCACCGTCTCACTACCGAGTTCTAACATATCTCCGAGCAGTAACCATTTATTTGGACGTAGGTCGGTTTCATTCATAAACTCAATCGCTGCTCGCACAGAAGAAGGTGCCGCATTGTAAGCATCGTTCAAGAAAAGCGTTCCTTCTTCTGTCATTACAGGTTGCATACGCATCGGTGTAAGCACCGCTTTACGTAAAGCTTGCTTCATTTCATCGTTCGTTAAACCGAGTGTTTGACCGATCACGAGAGCGACGAGCGCATTTTTTACTTGATGCTTCCCATAGACCGCAATTAAAAACTCTTCTTCTAGTAACCCTTTCGTCGAAAAAGACATACCTTCTGGACGTTGAACAATCGTTTCAGCATACATCGCACGTTCTTCAGATAAACCGAAGTCGACAGCTTGAACGGAAATCGTCGGCACGAGTGCACGTAACAGCGGTTCGTCTCCGTCATAGATGAAAAGGCCGTCTTCTGGTAAATGTTCCGCTAACTCGAATTTCGCACGAGCAATTCCTTCGCGCGATCCTAAGTCTTCCATATGCGCTTCGCCGATATTCGTAATGACGCCGATCGACGGACGAGCAATTGCTGCTAACTCCGCAATTTCACCAAAACCGCTCATACCCATTTCTAAAATCGCTACTTCTGTATCTTCTGGCATATTTAATAAAGTAATCGGTAAACCGAGTTCGTTATTAAAATTCCCTTCTGTTTTTGCGACTTTTTTATACGGTGATAATACGGAAGCGATGAAATCTTTCGTCGATGTTTTCCCATTTGACCCAGTGACACCAATGACGGTTGCGTCTAACTCTTCGCGATAATGAGTAGCAAGTTGCTGAATCGCTCGCTCACTATCTTCAACGAAAATAAGTGGCACCTCACTCGGCGGATTCGGTTCGTCTTTCAGCCATAAAGAAGCCGCTGCGCCGTCTTCGATCGCTTGGCGAACGAAACGGTGACCATTGGCATGTTCGCCGCGAAACGGAACGAATAAATCTCCTTCTTTCACGACACGAGAATCGATCGCGACACCTGTCACGATGACTCCTTCTTCTCGCTGCACATCCGCATCTAACCAAGTTGCTAGTTGTTGTAATGATCGTTTCAAACGAGTTCCCTCACTTTATTGTATATTGGATTTGTTGTTTTTCTTCATAACGGTCGAACGCATATTGAATGAGGCGGTCGATCAATGTTGGATAATCGACGTCTGTTGCTTTCCAAAGAAGTGGGAACATACTCGTCGGCGTAAACCCTGGCATCGTATTCACTTCGTTAATAAACACTTCATCTTTTGCTGTTACAAAAAAGTCTGCGCGAACGAGACCCGAACAATCTAAAACATTAAAAGCAGCAATTGCCATCGCGGTCATTTGTTGCTTTACTTCTTTTGAAACATCTGCTGGAATAATGAGTTCTGTCGATGCGTCCGCATATTTCGCTTCATAATCATAGAAGTCAACATCTTTCGGACGAATTTCACCAGGAACTGAACAGTGCGTCTCATTGTAACCGAGTACACCCATTTCAATTTCACGTGCGTCGATTCCTTGTTCAACGACAATTTTTCGGTCGAACTTTAATGCTTCATCAATCCCTTTTGCTAAAGAATCACGGTCTGTCGCTTTCGTAATTCCGACACTTGACCCTGCATTCGCTGGCTTAACGAAAAGAGGCCATTCAAAATTATTTTCAGCATCTGTCAACAATTGTTCACGCGCATGTTCCCATTCGTAACGGACGAATGTCATATAAGGCACTTGTGCTAATCCAGCGTGATCAAATAACTGTTTCATGACGACTTTATCCATTCCTGCAGACGATGCAAGTACGCCGTTGCCGACATAAGGGACATCTAACACTTCAAATAATCCTTGAACAGTACCATCTTCTCCATTCGTTCCGTGAAGTAAAGGGAAGAAGACGTCGATTGGTGTTGAACCTTCGCGGAAAAGTTGTGCGATAGAATCGGTACTTCCTTCTCCTGAAATGACGAGCTCTTCGACTGACGTGAACGGTTGAGCGAGTACTTCACCTTTTCGCCAAATTCCGTCGTTCGTAATATAAATTGGCACGACATCATATTTTGTGAAATCAATTGCCTTCATTACAGCAAATGCTGTAGAGAGCGATACTTCGTGTTCGGCAGACTTACCACCGTAAATGAGACCAACATGTTTTTTCATAAGTAATGACTCCTTTATACGTTCTTTTCATTCCTTATAGTTTACCATGAATAGACGTGAGACGAAAACGAAAGATGAAGGAAACTTCAATCATTTTCATCCGTCTAATGATAAGTAGTTGAAATTCGGTTATAATTAATAGTATCATTTAAATTTTCACTATATCGTACGGAAGAAAAGGTGACTTGTGTGAAAAATTTCGAAGAATTGAAAGACCGTTTCGTCAAACAATTTGACTGGTCTTTGCTCATCATTTTAATTTTGCTCGCTATCGTCAGTATCGTCGCCATCTCTTCTGCTCAAACGACGAGTCAATACCCGGTAAACTATGCGGTTCGACAAGTCGTCTGGTTCGGTGTTGGATTTTTCATCATTTTAATGACCCTCGTATTAGAACCTGAGCAGTATAAAAAGATTTCTTGGTGGCTTTTCGGTTTCGGAATCATTTTACTCTTACTCGTAAAATTCGGACCAGAATCAATCGCTGAAACGAGTAAAGGAGCGAAACGTTGGTTAAACGTACCGGTTATCGGACGAATTCAGCCATCGGAGTTCGTAAAATCATTTTATATTTTAGCTTTAGCTGCTGTCGTGAGTCACCATAATGAAAATACGGTTTATCGCGATTTAAAAACCGACTTCGTGTTACTCGGTAAAATTTTCGCCACGTTAATCGTGCCACTTTATTTCATTATTGGACAAGACTTAGGTACAGCACTCGTCTTCCTAGCAATTACAGGCTCTGTCATTATCGTTAGCGGAATTTCTTGGCGTATTTTACTTCCAGTATTTACGAGCGCCATCGCATTAGGTACGACCGTTTTATGGATGGCCGTTTATGCGCAAGACTTTTTAGAAGAGCGTCTCGGTATCGCCGAATATCGAATGAAGCGTGTATACTCATGGCTTGATCCGTATTCATATCCGTCACAAGAAGGATTTAACTTAATTCAAACGATGACTGCTATCGGCTCTGGAGAAATCGTCGGTAAAGGGTTTAAAGAACGAGAAGTAATGGTACCTGAAAACCATACAGACTTTATTTTCAGTGTCATCGGAGAAGAATTCGGATTTATCGGAGCAAGTATTGTCATTATTTTGTTTTTCATCTTAATTTATCATTTGACGAAAACAGCGCTCGAATTACGCGACCCGTTCAGTGTTTATGTCACAACGGGAGTCATCGCTATGATCGCTTTCCACGTCATTGAAAATATCGGAATGAATATTCAATTGCTTCCGATCACAGGTATTCCACTTCCATTCATTAGTTATGGAGGTAGTTCGATCTTCAGTATGTCGCTTGCTATCGGGCTCATCTTTAGTATGAAATACCATCACCGAGCGTACATGTTCGACGATGACACCGTCTAATGACAAAAGCGCGTATCCTTTTTACTGGATGCGCGCTTTTTACATATAAAAAAAACGACGAATACGAAATTCGCCGTACGATGCTATGACTGTGTGTGAGGCTCTGCATCTTCAAAACATACAGGTGGTGCGAGTGCTTTCAACATTTCAAGTCGTGATTTCGTTAATGTTGCCGTGACTCCGAGTTTCGTTAACATTTCAACGATTGATTCTACATTATTTTTTTCTGACAATGAATTCCACCTCGACCTTTCTTCACACGTTTCTTCTTTATTGTAACACGATTTAATTGTTCGGAACGTTTCAATTATGTTACAATTATTAACTTTTGTTAAATCAATTCTTTGACTACGCCTCTGAATCATCATATGATATTTTTGTGAAGTTTAAAATCAAAAGAAAGTAGGAGATTGTATGTCAACGATGATTTTTCATGTCGAAGGGATGTCTTGTAACCATTGTGTACAAGCAGTAGAATCAAATGTCGCACCAATCGATGGTGTCGATACTGTCTCTGTCGATTTAGATAAAGGGCTCGTTACGGTTGAAGGTAGCGCACAGCCATTCACAATTGAAGAAACGATTGAAGCACAAGGCTTTGACGTAACAAAAAGTGAGAAAACAGAGTGAGATACTCTGTTTTTCTTGTATAAGGAGGGAATCTTATGCGTCAACTAACACTTAACGTACGCGGGATGACTTGCGCCGCCTGTGCTTCAAGTATCGAAACGCAATTACTCGCACAGACAGGTGTACAAGAAGCTGTTGTCAATACGACGACAGAACAAGTACGGATTGCGTTTGACCCGAAGGTAATAACGATCCCGACACTCATTCAGGTCATTGAATCACTCGGATACGAAATACCGAAAGAAGAAGTTACTTTCGATATTCATGGCATGACATGTGCGGCTTGTTCTGGAAGAATCGAACGTGTGCTGAATAAGACAGATGGTATCCATACAGCCCAAGTAAACTTAGCGCTTGAGAAAGGTACTTTATCCTTCGATCCTTCTCAAGTCACCGTGAATGAAATTGAAGAAAAAATTCACCAACTCGGATTTGAAGCTACATTACCAACGCTTGATTCTACCGATCACCGAGAAGAAGAATTAACGAAAAAAATCCGTCTCTTTTGGATTTCTCTTCTATTCACGTTACCACTCATGTGGACGATGTTTAGTCACTTTACGTGGACGAGCAATGTTTACGTGCCTGACCTTTTATTAAACCCTTACGTGCAATGGTTGCTTGCAACACCGGTCCAATTCGGAATCGGTTGGATTTTTTATCGCGGGGCTTATTATTCACTTAAAAATAAAAGCGCCAATATGGACGTACTCGTCGCTCTCGGAACGAGTGCTGCATATTTTTATTCTGTCTATCTCGTTTTCACCGACCCTCAACACGGGTTATATTTCGAAACGAGTGCGATGCTCATTACATTGATCTTACTCGGAAAAGTGATGGAAGCGAAAGCGAAAGGAAAGTCTTCGGATGCGATTCAGTCACTCATGAACTTACAACCTGCGACTGCCCGTATTGAAACAGATGAAGGAATAAAAGAAATCGCTATTCAAGAAGTGAAAATTGGTGACTTGATTCGTATTCGTCCTGGAGAAGCAATGCCGGTTGACGGAGTCGTTGTCGAAGGAGAATCTTCTGTCGATGAAGCGATGCTAACGGGGGAAAGTTTTCCACAGACGAAGCGACTCGATGATGAAGTGTTCGCAGCAACGATCAATGGCGACGGAACATTACTCATCCGCGCAACAGCGAAAGGTAGCGACACCGTTCTTGCAAGTATCATTCGCACTGTAAAAGAAGCGCAAGGATCGAAAGCGCCGATTCAACGACTCGCTGATGACATTTCGAATGTCTTCGTTCCTGTCGTCGTCACACTTAGTGTACTCACATTTCTCGTCTGGTTTTTCTTCCTCACACCTGGTGACTTTGAATACGCGTTACGAAACTCTATTGCGGTACTCGTCATCGCTTGTCCTTGTGCGCTCGGCCTTGCGACACCGACGTCGATTATGGCCGGTAGTGGCCGTGCGGCAGAATACGGCATTTTATTTAAAACAGCAGAAGCGATGGAACGTACTCGTCAAATCAATACCGTCGTCTTCGACAAAACAGGGACATTGACGAAAGGGACTCCAGAAGTCGTTCATTTTGACGTAGCAGCCCCTTGGACGAAAGAAAAACTTTTGCCCTTGATTGTCTCAAGTGAAGCACTTTCTGAACATCCGATTGCTCAAGCAATCGTTCGTTTTGATCCTTCTGTGCAACAATTACGTGTCGATCATTTCGAAGCTGTTCGAGGACATGGTATTCAGACAAACATTCATCATGACGACATCGCCATTGGGAATGCGACATTGTTTGAACGTCTCGATATTCCGCTCCTGCAAGTTCATGAAGATTGGAAACGTGAAGGAGCGACGGTCGTTTATGTTGCGGTAAACGATGTCCACGTAGCTTCTCTTGCAATCCGCGATGAAGTGAAACAGAGTTCCCGCGCAGCCGTTCAATCGTTAGTGTCAAGTGGGTATGACGTATATATGTTAACAGGAGACGACCATATTACCGCGCGCACAATTGCTCAAACGATTGGGATTGCGCCGAATAAAGTGTTTTCAGACGTTTTACCAAACGATAAAGCAGCCATCATTGAAAAGCTGCAAAAAGACAAGCGATTGATTGCGATGATTGGAGACGGCTTGAATGATGCACCTGCTCTAGCGACAGCTGATATCGGGATTGCGATGAGTTCAGGGACGAACGTAGCGATGGAAGCTGCAGATATTACCGTCATGCATGATGACATGATGCGTATTCCACAGACATTTGAAATGAGTGAAAAAACAGTGAAAAACATTCATCAAAACTTATTTTGGGCACTCGGCTACAACTCTCTCGGCATACCGATTGCCGCAGCGGGACTCCTTGCACCATGGGTCGCTGGTGCTGCGATGGCATTTAGTTCGGTCTCTGTCGTTTTAAATGCGCTTCGACTCCAACGAGTGACACTATCTACACATTCAAAGGATCAATGAATCACCCGATAGATACGAAAGAGGCGGAGGTTTTCTCGCCTCTTTTTATCGTCCCCTTATTTTTTCAATGAAATAGGCAATCATTGCTTATATTCGAAACAATTAGGGTATATGATAGCTATTGATTACTCGTAGAAAGAAGGAATGCAACTTGAAAAAAGCAATACTACTTCTCATGTCCGTACAGTTTTTCGTCTATCTCGGATTCGGACTCATTAT
>JASLGI010000220.1 GCA_030149685.1 Bacillaceae bacterium
ATGAATGTGGAAGACGTAAACCGAAATAATCTTCTCCGATATATAAAGTATCGACTCCTGCATCGAGGAGTTGTTCCGCTTGTTCCATTGATTCAGCCGTGGCAATAAGTTTTACCATCGGGTCACTTCCTTTCTTAAAAATGCGTACATAAGCTATTTTACTCTAAATTCGAAATAAAAAAAGAGGAATCAGCGAATAAACACCTAAAGTCTACTGAAAAATAATGAAAGTTTTACAGCTGCTTAGAAAAATGTTATAGCAAAAAGTACGAAGTGTCAGTAATGTGACAACCTCGTACTTTTATTGAAAAATATGGAATGAAATTAAAACTTTTGTTAAGCTCATACGTATTATAGAAGTCCGGATTCGCGAAGTTTCTTTTTTCGTGTAAAGCCCATTCCCATAAATACGATGATGCCGACGACTGCAAGAACCGTTAGTGGGATGCTTTTTAGGGCGATTCCGACACCGACTGAACACATAGAAAGTACGGCTAAAAATGCATAAAGCCCTAACATCCAGTGAAAGTTTTTCAAGATTGTCCCCTCCAATTAAATGAATTGATGTAGTATTCATTAACTATGTGCTATAATAACACAGTTAGAGAGTTTGAAAAAGGAAACGGAGTGAAATGGAATGACGAAACGAGAAGATTTAAGAAATATTGCGATCATTGCCCACGTAGACCACGGAAAAACGACATTAGTCGACCAATTATTAAAACAATCAGGGATTTTCCGTGAAAATGAGCAAGTAGAAGATCGTGCGATGGATTCAGATGATATTGAGAGAGAACGCGGCATTACGATTTTAGCGAAAACGACAGCCGTTCACTATAAAGATACAAAAATCAATATTTTAGATACACCTGGACACGCAGACTTTGGTGGAGAGGTAGAGCGTATTTTAAAAATGGTTGATGGGGTTATCCTCGTAGTAGACTCATTTGAAGGGTGCATGCCACAGACGCGATTCGTATTAAAGAAAGCGTTAGAAGCAGGGTTACAACCGATTGTCGTTGTTAATAAAATCGACCGTCCAAATGGCCGTGCAGAAGAAGTGGTTGATGAAGTTATCGACTTATTTATCGAGCTCGATGCAGATGAAGATCAGTTAGAGTTCCCTGTCGTGTTCGCTTCAGGATTTAATGGAACAGCAAGTTTAGAGTCAGACCCAGAAACGCAAGAAGATACATTACGTGTATTATATGATTCGATTTTAGAACATATTCCTGCACCAGTAGATAACCGCGAAGAGCCGTTACAATTCCAAGTATCTTTACTTGATTATAATGATTATGTTGGACGTATCGGAATCGGGCGTGTCTTCCGTGGAACGATGAAAGTCGGCGACCAAGTAACATTGATGAAGCGTGACGGTACGAAGAAAAACTTCCGTGTAACGAAAATGTATGGTTTCCTCGGATTACAACGTGTACCGATTGAAAAAGCAGAAGCAGGAGATATCGTTGCAGTATCAGGTATGGAAGATATTGACGTAGGTGAAACAGTATGTCCAGTAGATACACCAGAAGCATTGCCATTACCACATATTGATGAACCGACTTTACGTATGACATTCCTCGTCAATAATAGTCCATTTGCTGGTCGTGAAGGAGATTACGTCACGGCACGTCAAATTGAAGAGCGTTTAGAACAACAACTTCAAACAGATGTATCATTACGTGTCGATCCAACAGATTCACCGGATGCATGGACAGTTTCAGGCCGGGGTGAGCTTCACTTATCGATTTTAATTGAAAATATGCGTCGAGAAGGTTTCGAATTACAAGTATCGAAACCAGAAGTTATTGTGCGTGAAATTGATGGTGTGAAATGTGAACCTTTTGAACGTGTACAAGTAGATGTTCCAGAAGAATATTCAGGAGCAGTTATTGAGTCACTCGGTTCACGTAAAGGTGAAATGTTAAATATGGAGAATAACGGGAACGGTCAAATCCGTCTCGATTATTTAGTGCCTGCTCGTGGACTCATCGGTTATTCAACAGATTTCTTAACGATGACACACGGTTATGGTATTTTAAACCATACATTTGATCAATATAAACCATTAATTCGTGAAAAAATTGGTGGCCGTCGTAACGGTGCATTAATTTCGATGGAAACAGGCACAGTAACGACTTATAGTATTATTCAATTAGAAGAACGTGGAACGATGTTCGTGGAAGCAGGTACTGAAATTTACGAAGGTATGATCGTTGGAGAAAATACACGTCCTGCAGACTTAGCGATTAATTTAACGCGTGAGAAACATGTAACGAATATGCGTTCAGCGAACAAAGATCAAACGGTCAGTTCGAAAAAACCACGTATTTTAACACTTGAAGAAGCATTACAATACATCGATGAAGATGAATATTGTGAAGTAACACCGACATCGATCCGTTTACGTAAAAAGATTTTAGAAAAAGGTCTTCGTGAACGTCATGAGAAAAATAAAAAACTCGCTGAGAAAAAAGGCGAGTAATGAAAAAGCGTTTCGAGAAAAATCTCGGAACGCTTGTTTTTTATTCTACACGTAATGCATTCACGTGTTTAATAGGGTTGTGACGGTTAGAACCGTCTTTCAATAAAATATAGACAGGTCCGTCTTCACGCAGCGGTTGTCCACCATAACTAAATTGGAAAATGATGTTTTCAATCTCTTCGATCGGTAAAACATGCTCTTTTCCTGTCGTCGTTTCGAAAATGATATGTTTAGCATCTGCTGCAGGTTCAGCATTATAAAAGAATGGATGAATATACATTCCGAGAGTTCCTTCGACTTCCTCTTTTTCCTCGAATGCTTTCTCGGATTGTAATGTTGGCGGAGAAGTAGCACCTTCCATAATTTCACGACTCCAAAACTTTCCCATACGTTCTTTATACGCTTCTTCTTCTTGTTCTTTCGTTAAAACTTCCTCTTCTTTTTCAAAAAATGTATTTAAGTCGAGGCGTCGGTCGTCAAAAATCCAAACACTTGCATCCATCGTAATCGGATGTTTTACATTGCCTTTGATAGGGATAATAAAATCCACGCGAATTCCTCCTAGAAATATAGTGTAATTCTAGTATACTGCTACGTACAAAAAGAAGAAAGCGTTTCAATAAAATTAAGAGGAACGAAAAGTGAAATCATGATTTTCCAAAAAAAGATAAAGAGTAATACTTGCATTTTAGTGTAGTAAAAGATACAATTTAGTCATGAACGATTATCGGAATATAAGATAAATGGGGGCGTCCTCATGGAGATAGAATTACAACAAACTTATCGTGAGAAAGCGTTGAAGCAGCTTCAAGAAGATGCAGATAAAATTGCACAGCTTATTAAAGTGCAGATGGATCATTTAACAATGCCACAATGTCCGTTGTATGAAGAAGTCTTAGATACACAAATGTACGGACTATCGCGGGAGATTGACTTTGCTGTCAAACTCGGCCTTGTTGAAGAGACAGAAGGAAAAGAAATTTTATCCCTTCTTGAACAAGAAATGAATACATTACACGAGTTATATACGAAAAAATAATTAAAAAACTCAAACTTTTTTACGGTTTGAGTTTTTTGTTTACGAATGGATGACGGTTGAAGATGGAACAAACAAAACGAGTGAAAGAAAAAGGTATTTTCAAAACCTTCTTTGAAAAAGCATTTGAAAAGTTTGATTGGACACTAGCTATTGTATACATCGTATTATTATTGTTAGGGATTGTTATGGTGTATAGTGCAAGTCTTTACTATGTAGCACTCAATGAAAGCGGTTTAGATATTAATCATTATCAAGTCAAACAAATTAAACACTCGATTGTGGCATTTATAGTATTTATGATATTCGCCATTATTCCTTATAAAAAGTACACTCAACCGAAGATGCTCGCCTTATTATTTTTTGGGACTTTACTATTGTTACTCGGAGTATATTTACCAGGTATTGGATTGAGTGAGGGTGGAGCGAATCGTTGGGTCCATTTAGGTCCTGCAACGTTTCAACCAGCAGAACTCGCTAAGATTGTTATTATTCTATATCTCTCACGATTTTTTGCACGTCGCTATGAGGATGGGACAATTAATGACCCTTCACGTTCATTAAAGGCACCGATGTTTGCAGTAGGTGCTTATGCGCTTTTAATTTTATTTCAAACAGATTTAGGTTCAACATTGATTTTATTAACAATTAGTGGTGCGATTCTTTACTATAGTGGTATATCTAAAAGACGTATTGCCCGTTTAATTCTCTTAGGAATCGCTTTTATTGCAGCTTTCGTTATTATTACGATGTTGATACCGCCATTAAAAGAATTGATTTGGACACCGAACCGAATTGGTCGACTAACATCATTTTTAGATCCATTTTCACATCAGCAAGATTCAGGATTTCAAGTCGTGCATAGTTACATCGCGATTGCTTTAGGAGGCGTAACAGGTTCGGGACTTGGAAACTCTATTCAAAAAATGGGCTACCTCCCAGCACCTTATACAGACTTTATTATGGCAATTGTTGCTGAGGAACTCGGAATGATTGGGGTCATTCTCGTTCTAGGAGGAATTGGCTTTATTATTTATCGTGCGATATGGATTACGTGGAAGTCGAAAGATGTTCAAAGACAACTAATGGGAGTAGGAATTGCGACATTATTTGCCGTTCAAACGATACTGAATGTAGGAGGATTAACAGGAATGATTCCGCTGACTGGAGTTCCTCTTCCGTTCATAAGTTATGGCGGAACGTCGTTAATTCTGTTATCGTTAACTGTAGGGATTCTTATGAATCTTGTAAAAGCAACAAAACTTGAACTGGAATCAAACAAAAGGAGTGTATGAACATGAGTGAACAACGAATTCAAAAAGTGT
>JASLGI010000239.1 GCA_030149685.1 Bacillaceae bacterium
ACGATGACCATGTCATTCAAAGATAAAGCAAAAGGTACATTTAACGAAGTTAAAGGAGAAATGAAAGATGTCGCTGGTAAAGTGACAGATAACCCGAAACTTCAAGCAAAAGGGAAAGCTGATAAATTAAAAGGGAAAGCCCAAAAAACAGCAGGCGACGTGAAAGACGGCGCAAAAGATCTTGCACATGATGCAAAAGATGCTGTTGAAGGAAAAGTCGACGACGTGAAACGTGAGTACGACGAAAAACGCGACGACGCTCGTTAATTTCAGCAATCCGCTAGACACTCGAACACATTTTTGTTCGAGTGTCTTTTTTGTTGCTTATTTTCCAATCATTTTCTCGCAATTAGTCATCAGAAATTGCTCTTCATTCCATTGTAATGATAGCATCGTCACTTTTCCTCGTGTATACTTGTTCGATGCTAGGGGGTTTTACAATGAATATGAAATATTGGATTTATCCTTTACTGCTCGTATTAGGGGCGAGTAGTTATGGGGTATTATCATCGATTATTAAATTGGCGATGAGGGAAGGGTTTACCGCAGCGGAGGCGGTGACGAGTCAATACTATATGGGCTTTGCTATCGTCGTTTTACTCGTCATCGTTTTCGCTCGTCGCTTACCGAAGTTTGGTGGTGGATGGACACTCGTTGTCGCAGGGTTAATGACAGCAACGACAGGTACTGTTTATGGCCAAGCGGTGCAGCATATGCCCGCATCACTCGCAGTCGTTATGTTGTTCCAATTTACATGGGTCGGCATGCTTCTTGATTCGATCATTTATCGCCGACTACCGACACGTGTTCAACTTGCTTCGCTCCCATTTCTTCTCGGGGGAACTGTACTTGCAGCAGGCGTCATTGACGTTGATTTATCAAGTATTCCGTGGCAAGGATGGGCATGGGGGATGGCGTCAGCATTTAGTTTCTCTGCATTTTTAATGATCAATCAACGCCAAGTAGAAGGGATGACGACATTGACACGTCTCTTTTACACGTCTTTATTTGCTACGATCTTTATTTCTGTTTTCCAACGCCCAGATATCGTTTGGAGCGGTGCTTTATTTGAACAAGGGTTATGGAAGTTCGGGTTACTTCTCGGACTACTCGGAATTGTCGCACCGATTTACTTGTTTGCGATTGCCGTACCGAAAGTAGGCGGCGCACTCGCTTCTATTTTAAGTGCGATGGAATTGCCAGTTGCTGTTATCGCAGCCGTTGTACTTGTCGGAGAGACGATGACACCGTTACAAATTGTCGGGATTTTCATTATTTTAATCGGGATTATTTTCCCAACATGGGTAGATAGTCAAAAAGAACGAACCTCGGCGAAATGATAATCGTCTAAACAAAGAGAGATTAAAAATAGGAAAGGGAGTTCACGATGCAACCAAGACTTTATTATGAAGATGCTTATCGTACACATTTCACAGCACTCGTTACGAATGAAGGAGAGCTCGACGGCGTACCTTTTGTTGCGTTAAATCAAACAGCATTTTACCCGACAGGAGGCGGTCAACCTCATGATACTGGAACATTAAACGATATTCCTGTAATCAACGTCGAAGAAACAGACGAAGGAGAGATCCGACACTACTTAGCGCAACCTCTCGAGACAGATGAAGTCGTCGGTATCGTTGATTGGGGACGTCGATTTGACCTTATGCAACAACATAGTGCACAACATTTAATTACGGCGTTTTTCCAAGATTATTACGGATTTGAAACCGATAGTTTCCACCTCGGTGAAGAGATTGTTACGATTGATTTAAATACACCAGAGCTGCCGAAAGAGATTGTTCAACGTGTCGAAGATCAAGCAAATACAGCGATTATGCGAAACATTCCGATTGAAGCTCGTTGGATGAAACAAGAACAACTCGAACGTTACCCATTACGTAAACCGATCGAACACGACGGACCAATTCGACTCGTCATTATTCCGGAAGTTGATTACAACGGCTGTGGCGGGACTCACCCACGTTCAACCGGAGAAGTACATATGGTGAAAATTATTGGCACTGAACGAGTGAAGAAAAAAACACGCGTTTCTTTCGTCGCGGGAGAACGTGCACGACGTTATTTCGATCAACAAAACTGTCGCGTTCGTACGTACGCCCGTCAATTAAAAACTTCTGAAGACCGTATTGAAGATAAAATTGACCGACTGTTAGAAGAGAAAAAACAACTAGCAGAAGAAGTGCGTACGTATAAAACGTATTATTTTGAAAAAGAAGCAGAACGTCTCGCAGCGAAGGCGAAAGATAACGTCATTACACAATCATTTACTGATGAAACGATTCAAGAACTACAAACGTTTGCCAACATTATCGTCGAACGTTTCCCACAGATGATCGTTTTATTTACTACACAAAATGACGACGTCGTTCAACTCGTCGCAGCGCGTGATAAAAAAGGAACACTCAATTTACGAGACGTAGCAAAAGAAATTTTCGCTTACTTCGGCGGACGAGGCGGCGGTAGCCCTCATTTCATCCAAGGTGGCGGAGCAACAGAAAAGCAAGCGACAGACGTACTAGAAAAGTTATCCACAATTGTACAAAAGGCCAATCACTAATCTAGTCCAACCATTCCTTTCAAGAAAGGAATGGTTTTTTCTCTTGAAAAACAGGTACAATAAGAAGAAAAGAGAGAAAGGAAGAATGTAATGTTTTTAGCTTGGCATGAAATGAAACGTTCCCCCCTCCGATTCGTACTCATTATCGGAGTTCTCGCATTAATCGCTTATTTAGCTTTTTTCTTATCTGGACTTGCGACAGGTTTACAAACAGTGAACCGTGCAGCAATTGATAAGTGGGAAGCCGATGCGATCGTTTTAGCAGAAGAAGCGGACGAACGCCTTGCTGCATCCGTCATCGAAACGAATAAGCAGTCTGCAATTAAAGCTGATGAAATTGCACCACTACAACAACAAACAGCGATTGCCCGTTACGGCAAAGAAAAACAAAATGTCGCCCTTTTCGGACTCGATAAAAATTCATTTATCGCACCAGAAGTTTCAAAAGGTGAACAAATTCAAGGCATGTACGAAGCTGTAGCGAGTGACGAATTGAAAAAAGACGGGGTAAAAATTGGAGATAAATTAAAACTTTCCGGTACAGATGTTCAATTAAAAGTCGTCGGTTTTACGAAAAACGCGACGTACAATGTCGCGCCTGCACTCTACATTGATCACGCCACATTTCGAATGATTCAATATGGCGAACTAACGGAAAATAATCAATCAACAATTAACGCTTTCGTTATTCGTACAGATAAAAAGTTATCCACAGTGACAGAAGATCAAGCACTTCAAGTCGTCGCGATTGAAGATTTCATTAAAAAGTTACCTGGTTATTCCGAACAAAATATGACATTGTCGATCATGATTTACTTTTTACTCGCGATTTCTTCATTTATCGTCGCCATTTTCTTATACGTCTTAACGGTACAAAAAACAGAGGTATTCGGTATTTTAAAAGCACAAGGGATTTCAAACGGATATTTAGCGCGCACAGTCGTTGCTCAAACATTTATTTTGACGATTATCGGTTTAATGATCGGTTTCGGCCTCACATTACTATCTCAACAGTTTTTACCTGATAGCGTGCCGCTTACATTCGATTATTCATTAATGGCGATTTATGCAGTGGTTTTCTTAATGATTGCCTTACTCGGTTCACTCTTTTCCGTTTGGACAGTGTCGAAAATTGACCCATTGAAAGCGATAGGAGGATAAACATGGCTGTTATTACGTTAAAAGAAGTAGCGAAAATTTATCAATCCGGAAGCCAAATGATTCAAGCGCTTCACCCGACGTCTCTTTCAATTGAGCGTGGCGAAATGGTCGCCATTGTCGGCCCAAGTGGAAGCGGAAAAAGTACGCTTCTTACAATTATCGGCGGATTACTTACTCCATCAGAAGGAGAAGTTATTATTAACGGGATCAATTATTCCAACTTATCGGAGAAAAAACGAGCACGTCTCCGATTAAAAGATATCGGCTTTATTTTACAAGCATCGAACCTCGTGCCTTATTTGACAGTTCACAATCAGTTACGCTTTCTCGACACACAAAAAGATCGCAATATGGCCCCTCGTCAAGTGGAAAAACTGTTTGAAGAGCTCGATATTACAGATTTACAAAATAAATATCCGAGCGATTTATCTGGAGGAGAGCGTCAGCGTGTCGCGATTGCGAAAGCTTTATTTACGAATCCTGCAATCATACTCGCGGATGAACCGACGGCATCGCTCGATTCTGAACGTGCATTAGACGTCGTAAAAATTTTACGAAAAGCGACAGAAGATAAAAATACAGCGACAGTCGTCGTCACACATGACCGCCGACTACTTCCACAGTTTGATACCGTTTACGAAATGACAGACGGCGTATTGAAAAAATTGTAAGCTTTCCCTCCCCTTATTTTTATGTTAACTTTAATGTATATAAGTTAACGTAAAGAGAGGGGTTTTTTTATGAACACGTGGAAGCAGTCATTACAACGAGCTAAAAAAGAAGGGACATATCGCACGTTACAACCGATGGACGGTCGTAACGAGCATACTATTTATACGAATGAACAATCATTCATTCCTTTTCATACGAATGATTACCTCGGGTGGAGCACAGATCCTCGTCTCATTCAAACGTCGATTGAAGCGACGAAAACATACGGTGTCGGTTCTACTGGCTCACGCTTAACGTCTGGAGACTACACACTCTATCACGAACTGGAGAAAAAAGTAGCTCGACTCAAATCAACGGAACGTGCGCTACTTTTTAATAGTGGGTACGATGCGAATCTCGCATGGCCACAAATTTTACCGCCAGATGCGGTCGTTTTATCCGATGCATTGAATCACGCGTCGATCATCGACGGATTGCGTCTTGCGCGAACGACGAAATATATTTATCCACATCAAAATATCGAACGACTCGAACAATTGTTATCGCAACTTCCTGAAAAGACGCCAAAATGGATCATTACCGACAGTGTATTTTCTATGGACGGAACGATTGCACCGCTGCGTGACATCGTCGCACTGAAAAAGAAATATCCGAACACATTCATCATGATCGACGAAGCGCACGCAACAGGAGTCGTCGGACCAAGAGGAAAAGGAGTCGCACATCTTTTCAATGTCGAACATTCGATTGATCTATTCGTCGGCACATTTTCGAAAGCACTCGGAAGTAGCGGCGGCTTCATCGCGGGAAGTAAACAATTGATCGAGTCATTGATCAATCACGCGCGTTCATTCATTTTCACGACCGCTTTACCACCTGCTGTCGTCGCTGTCAATTTACGCGCCGTTGAATTATTAGAAGTAGAAAATGAGGCTCGTGAACACGTTCACCGACTCATGACGTATTTCACTACACAATTACGCAATGCTTGCATCCCATTTGTCGGTGGAGAAACGCCAATTTTCGGGATTTTATGCGAAACGAATGAACGAGCACTCGCTTTAGAACAATCGCTTCAACGAGCGGGCCTCTTCGTCAAAGCGATTCGACCACCGACGGTTCCTGAACAATCGTCTCGCGTTCGTATTACATTAACGGCTCGTCATAAAAAACGAGACATTGACCGCTTACTTCATCACATACAGCTCTTTTTTAACGAAGAGGAGGCAGCCAAATGAAGCTTTACAGCGTACGTATGCGTGCAAGTGAAAAAGATATCCACATTT
>JASLGI010000106.1 GCA_030149685.1 Bacillaceae bacterium
CCCCTTCTAGCAAACTCATCGTTCCTCCTTGATTATAAGCTGCTTGAGCACGAGACTCTTTTTGTTGAATCCAGTTACGTTGGTCTTGTAACAAAGATTGAAATTCATCGTCTGGTAAATGTTCTTTCAACTGACCCCAAACATAATTTAATTCAGCATCCCACAAATTATATTGTTGGCCTAGAGTTTCTCTCATTTCTACTGTTGATGTTCCCATATTATTTGCAATGAGTTGTGATTGGCTTTCAATATCATTAAGACGATTCATCGCCAATTGATAATTCAATTGATGCGTCGTCAGTTGTTTTTCTTCTTTTTTCGTTTCCGCTACAGGTTGTTCTTTCTTGTCTTCTTTCGCCTCTACTTGTTCTTCATTACTATTCAAACGTTCTTCAAGCTGAAACTTTTTCGCTTCGAGCAATGTCGATTGTTGTTTTACTAACTGTTTCATGACTTTATCTTCTGTATTCATCAGTTGTTCTAAACGTTTCATCGCTTCTTCGTCTTCATTCTTTTCCATCAAGTCATCGATCGCTTGTAATTCTTCAAGAAGAACGGTTAATTGATCACTTCGTTCAATGACGTCTTTTTGATAATCTTTCGTCCAATCATCGATGTCTTCATCACGTAATCGTTTCATTAAAACGTCAATTTCTTCGACATCACCTTTTTCAAATTGACGTTCAATATCTTCATGAAGTTGAAACAATGTTTTAGCTTTCGTTAAGACGTCACTCGCTGAAATTTCATCAACAGTACTTAATATTTTTTCTACTTTTTCAAAATCACTCGCTTGAAGTGCTTCTTTTACTTGTTGTTCTTCTTCTGCATAGCTCGAAGAACATGCAGCAAGTAACACGAAACTCCCAATAACAAGTAACAACGATACATACCGTTTCATTCAATCACCTTTTCTTTAATAATAACCATACATGCTTTGTAACTCATTCACTCGTGTCTCTGTGAAATAAATGAGACTTATATAACGATAAATTTCGCCTGTTGTGCCTCCGCCTGTTCGATTGTATTCAGACTTCGCGTGCGCTTCTTTATCTTTGATCCATTGACGTTGTTCTTGTAATAACGGTTGAAATTCACTTTCTGATAAATTCGCTTTTAAAATACCCCATAGACGATTTAACTCACGATCGGCTACTTCATATTCTTTTTTCAACTGCTGCAATTCTTCTTTTTCGGATACATTGTTTGATTGTTGAGGAGAAGGCGTAGGTTGTACTGCTGGTGGCGTCGTACTTTCTTTTTTAACAATGACTTCTTTTTCCTTTACTTCCTCTTCTTTTTCTAAACGTTTTTCTTCCGCATCCGTTAACTCTTCTAAACGTTCATTCAACATTTCATGTTGCGCTTTCACTAATTGTTGAACGTTTTCATCTTCTGAATCAATGAGTCCTTTAATTAATTTGACCGCTTCCACATATTCTTCTCGTTTCTCATGTTTATCTACTTCTTTCATCGTCTCTTCTAACACATTCAACAAGTTGAGCTGTGGTTCAATCGATTGACGGTAATTGCGCATCCATCCTCGCTCATCAATCCGCTCTAATTCAATCCATGCTTCTTCATAAGCGCGTAAATCACCTTTTTCCCACGCACGAGTTAGATCTTGTTGTAAATACAACAACTTTCTCGCTAAGACGAACACGTCACTCGAAGAGATATCTTTTACTTCTTTTAATTGACGTTCAACAGCTTCAAAATCTTCCTCTTTTAACGATTGAATAATATTTTCTTCTGCTTCTGCTGAATTTGTAAACCACGTCAGTTCATCAAAAGAACAACCGACTAAAAGTAGTGTGACTAAAGCAATGCTCATCAGTAACATTTGTCGTTTCATATCAACACCTCTTTCTTTTAGGTCTATCTTATCACTTAATAGAAAAAGTAAATAGACGATATTAAAAAAGAAAGGAGTTTTCTTATGTTAGGTATTACACAATCGATCGAATGGCTCGAAAAAGAGAAGCCTAAAACATGGAATCATTCCTCTTCCTCACCTTCAACTTCATTTGGCGACTTACTATTAGCAAAAAAACGACGCCCAATGACTGACCTCATAAAAAAACATAAACGACTTTCTCATATAGAAAATAAGACGTCTATGGAACAAAAAAAGCAATTTATCAAACGCACACGAGAAATCGAATTAATGCTCGTCGAACAACGTTTACCAAGTGTCAATAATGAATTAGAACGTCTCCGTTTAATCGGTGAACTGCGTTACTTCCAATCAATGAAATAAAGTTCGATTTCAAAAAAACCAGTACCCACTTATTTAAAAATAAATGGATACTGGTTTTTATTTCGCTAAGTTTGCCCTTAGCTATTTTCGATTATTGATGTTTTTTCAAAAGATCCATCGCAGCATCAAAGTCTTTTTCAATCGCTTCATCTTTTTTATACGTCTTCTTACTTACGAGAATCGTTACGAGTAAGTTTGCAAAAAATGCTGGAATAATACCGTAAATTGTAAACCATCCACCGAGTGACTCCAGTGACGGCCAGACGAATGCGACAACCGCTCCGACAACCATTCCGTAAATCGCACCTTTTGCCGTTAAACGACGCCAATAAAGTGATAATAAAATAATCGGTCCGAACGCACCACCG
>JASLGI010000122.1 GCA_030149685.1 Bacillaceae bacterium
ATGTCACAAGAGACAGAACTTCTTGCGATTGAAATGACGGAATGGTTTTTCGCATTTATGGTGATGATTGCGCTAAGCGGTCTACTCGATTCATACTTGCAGTCGCGACGCATTTTTGTACCGAGCCAAGTCGCAAAATTACTTGCGACATTGATGGGGGCCGTATTTGCGCTACTATTTAGTGATACGTGGGGCATTTTCTCCCTCGTGTACGGATTTATTTTCGGTACAGTGCTCGGTGTTGCTATTCAATTAACGGCACTTGTGAAAAGTGACTACAAATGGAAGCCGGAGTGGCAAATGGATCATGCGTTTAAAATGACGTTTCTCGCCCTCATTATTCCGTCTCTTTTAAACTCGGTCGTCGGGCAAATTAACTTGTTCGTTAACCGATTTTTCGCAAGTGGAACCGAACCCGCTGCTGTGACGTATTTAAATAATGCCTCGCTCATTACGAGTATTCCAAATGCGATCTATGCGACGACACTCGCTGCGATTATTTTTACGTTAATGAGTGAACAGACGAACGATTTAACGAAGTTTCGGGAGACGGTGTTTCGGGGGATGGAAATTTCACTCGTCACACTCGTTCCGATGGCTGTCGGATTGTTCATCGTCGGGGATGCAGTGATCGCATTCATTTATGAGCGCGGAATGTTTACACCAGAAGATACGGCAAATACGCATATTGCGTTACTCTTTTATTTGCCGATCATCATTTTCCAAGGGATGCAGCTCATTTTGTCGAAGTCGATGTATGCGCGTGGAAAAACAGCCGTCGTCTTCCGTATTAGTGTGACGACGATTCTAGTCAATATTTTCATGAACTGGTTACTCGTCGATAAGTACGGGTATCCGGCACTTGCGATGAGTGCCTCTGTCGTCAGTGTCTATTATTTCACAGTGTCGATGATCGTCGTTTATAAAGATCTTGGCATGAAGGAGTTCCGTCGTTTCGCACGGATGAGTGTACGCATTATTATTCCAGCACTTCTTATGGCGGTAAGTGTTTGGGGGGCGAAAATGTTGTTCGGTACTGCTGATTGGCGACCGATCATAGCACTTGCGGTTCTCATCCCGATCGGTGTCGTCGTCTATACGATTAGCTTACGGATCTTTTATAAAGAAGGATTCCGACGTCTCCTCGGAATGGTGCGAAGTAAAGGAGGACGTGCATAATGGGAAAACGTGAATGGTTGTTGATCGGACTGATCGCTCTTTGTACGGCGCTGTTTTTCTTATGGCCGACGAAACGAGCGATTAGTGAATCGACAAATAGCGTCATTTTACTGCCACGCATTTTTTCGTTGCAAGTTGCAGACGGCACACATGCTCAGTTTTCAAGCGCCAATGAAAAAGAAACATTATATACGATTGCGCTCGGGCGTAAAAAAGTCGGTACGTACAAATATACCGAGCGCCAATTAAGTAATGGAGACGTCGTTCATTTTCACTCGTTTAAAAACGAACAACGTTGGACGTTACCGATGAAGTTGCGTATTGATACCGGGGAAGTGAAAGAAGTCATTCGGTGGGACGAAGGTAAAAAGAAAAACGATCATCACCCTGTCTTCGGCGTCGATCCAACATTGCCTCCACTCGGTCGCGTCATTACGAAAGAACACGAATGGGTGTTGATGCATCCCGTAGAGTCGCGCATTTTACAAAATGGCGAAAGTAGTATTCGTGAATGGATTCGAAATGGGGATGCTCCTTTGATCGAAGACAGTACGATTACGTACGATTTAAATAGTAAGCACGGCCATATTCTCGATTTTTCGTATTTTTCAACGAATGATTCGTTTTTTGACGAAAGTGAAAAGCAGTATGTCGAGTGGATTCACGACGAAGAGATGAAAGATTTACATTGGCTCACCGCAGATGGTCCGTATACGAAGTTGCCGTTTTCGATCGAACCGGCGACAGAACTCGGATTCGGTCGGGCAATTGGGCGAATGCAAGACGATGATGCGCTCGAATGGTTTCAAGAGACAGAAGAACGTTATTTTGAAACGCTCCTTTTACAATCACGTGCTCAACTCGAGCGATATAACCGAGAGTTTGGCGGTAGTCGTTGGGTGACGGAATATACGAGTACGTGGTTGAAAAATGCATACGGAGTCGAAGCGCCTTATGTCGATACTCGTTTCAATGAGTATGCTGCCTTTTTCTTAGATGCGTTATCGAAAGAGATGGACGATACACCGACAACATACGTGCAAGATTATGCGTATTATTTGTTAGAAAAAGTAGAACAAGGTTATATCATTTCTCGTAATGACGGCTTTTTGATTGCTGATTACTTTGACGGAAAAGATCATATTACTCATTCATCGATGAATCACGCATTAGGCGGATTGAAGATTTTACTCACCGCTTGGGACGAGACGAAAGATGAAACATTTTTACAAACAGCTGAACAACTCGTTCGAGGATTCGGTCCTGCAAGTGATTGGATCCGTGACAATGGTGACCTTTGGTATCAGTTGCGACCAGATGGCACGTTTAGTGGAGATGATTATCCACAGCTTACGCTCATTGATTTAATCGAAGTCGAAGCATTGTACGAGTCGCTCGGACTTCCTATGCCGGGCAACTTGAAAGAAATGCTTGAAAGTAAATTACAGTTTGTTCAATCCACAGAAGACAAGCTTCATCCGAAAGTTGAAGCGTACATGAAAAAGTTATCCACAGCTACAAGCGCTTGAGTAAATACTCGAGCGCTTTTTATTTTAAAGAAGAACAAAAAAAGCTCTCAAGCGATTGCTTGAGAGCTTTGTCTTTGAATTAATGGCGACGTGGTGACGGTGTTGCACCTTGTGCTTTGTAAAGTGGTGCTGTGTCATTTTTGTAGCCTTCAAAGTGGTAGTAGTAGTCTAACGTTCCTAAGTAAACCGCGCGTCCGATTTGTTTTTGATGTTTCGGTGTGCGGATTTTGTAGTTGTCATTTTTGTTTGAGATGAATCCTGCTTCAAGTAATGTTGAAGGCATGTTCGTCCAACGAATGACGTAGAATGGTGCAGTTTTCACTCCGCGGTTACGGATGCCCCACTCTTGTAACATACGGTGTTGAATGTATGTTGTGAGTGCGCGTGATCCTGCGATATTCCCTTTTGAACGTGACGTGCTGTAATATGATTCTAATCCTGTCGCGCTGCTATTTCCTGCTGAGTTAATGTGAATACTGATGAACGCATCTGCATTGCGGTTATGTGCGAAACGCACACGGTTTGCAAGTGAGATGAAGCGGTCATCTGTACGCGTCATTGCGACTTTGAATGGTGATTGATCGAAATATTGTTTCGCGTATTTCGCCATTGCAAGTGTCGCTGTTTTTTCAGCATAGCCAAATCCGACAGCTCCTGAGTCATGTCCACCATGACCTGGGTCTAATACGATGAGCTTTTTCGCTAAAGCTCCTCCAGTTGTTTGTGATTGTGACACTGATTTATCTTGAACTAAATAAGCACTGTGCACGTATCCACGCTGTCCTGATGGTGTTTGAATGTATGCCCAAACGCCTTCTGGATGTGCTTGGAGAATTTTTGTATTATGTGCAAGTGTTTCGACGAGAGGTGCTGATGCATCTGGCTTCGTACGTACGTTCAATGTGTCTCCTGGTGTATTGACGTAAAATTCATGGACAAAACGCTTGTCTTCTGGAATACGGAAGTCTTCATCATATGAGCGTGCTAAGAATACAGTAAAGTCCGAACGGATAAGAAGTTTTGAAGCACCGAATGTGCCGTCTTCCATCCCGAGTGCAATGCCGTTACGCATTAAAATCGTTTGAGCCGCTGATGATGATCGCGTTGGCTCAAAGAATGCGCTATTAAGCATTAAGGCCATTTCTCCACGCGTTAATGTATTATTCGGACGGAAAGTTCCGTCGTTATAACCTGATAAAACTCCTTCTCGTACTAATTCAACGAGATATCCTGAGTAAGCGTCTTTTTCTGTGACATCTTTAAATTGTGTGTCCCGTGGCGTACCGTCCAAGTCGAGGGCACGACCAATCATTGCTGCCGCTTGTGCACGTGTTACAGGTGCATTCGGTTTGAATTGGCCAGGTGTAAGCTCCGTGGCAATTCCTTTTTCAGCTAAATAATTGATCTCCTTCGAGGCACGGTGATTATCTCCGACGTCAGTAAATGTTGAGCTCGCTTGTGCCGTAAACGTTCCAGCCATGAATAAGAACGCTACGAACAATGTGCTCATACGAACCAAGAGTGTTCTCAATTTCTTTAAACCTCCAAATGTTTTGTTTCTTTGTCTTCCTAGTACTCATCGTAACATGTGAAGTATCGTTGTCATATTACAATAACATTTCAAATATATATCAAAAACTCTCTCGTATGATATATCGCAATGTTTTTGTAAATTATGGACAATTGAATTCATTTTTTTGTCAGTTACAATAGAAGTATAGGAGGATGTCCAATGAAAAAATGGCTACTTGTAAGCATAAGCATTATTCTAGCAGTTAGTTTATTGCCGTTGCAAGTATTTAGTAAAACACCATTTACCGATGTACCAGCTCATTATGAAGAAGCTGTCCAATCTATCGTGGATAAAGAGTACACGAAAGGAATCGGCGGCAATCAGTTCGGAACGAGCTTGCCGATCAAGCGGATCGATGCTGCTGTCATGTTAGCGAAAGTACTCGGTCACGAGCCGTCAGCAGATGCGCAAGTGAAGTTTACCGACGTACCGAAAAACCGCGCGTGGGCTGTTCGTGCACTGTTATTGAATGAAGTGACGAGCGGGAAGTCAGCGACGTCATTCGGAGCCAATGATTACATTACACGAGCAGAAATGGCGCGTTGGTTACGTGTAACGTTCAACTTTGAACCTGTTTCTGTGACGCTTCCATTTACGGATGTCAACAAACGTTTCTATGCAGATGTCGCAATTATGTACGATCATGGCATTACGTTAGGAAAAAGTGCAACGAAATTCGGAGCGGCTGATTCACTTACACGCGGAGAATTTGCCTTATTTTTACACCGCGCAGCGAACGTCAATAGTACGTGGCCAGCACCCGAAGTTGAGAACATTTCTTAATTGAGCGCTTGAAGTGGAATTTTTCTACTGTTTATGCTATTATAAAAAGTGTAAGAAGGCCTTGTTTTTAAATATACAGTAGAGAAAAAGAGTTTCAGCGACATGCCATGAGGTCCCTGAAATTCTTTTTCTTTTTTTGTTTACTTACATTTTTTAGTATATTAGGTATTTTTGAGAGGAGAATAAGAGATGAAACGCCGTTTTCTCATTTTTTTGCTTAGTTTCGGCTTAGTTGCTGGATGTTTGACCCCAGTGCAGGCGGGGATGATTTCAAACGGAGTTTATCATGATTCAAAAGCACAGAGTGGACATCATATTCAAGAGATGTCGATCAACTTAACGAAAGAACATACAACTGTCGATGCCATTTTTCCGCAACCGATTCAATCATTACGACCAGTAAGTCAATTAGCTTCGAACGCTTCAAAACCTGGTTATCGAGTCGTCGGAGCAATTAACGCATCGTTTTTCCATTTTAATAATAAATTACCGAGTTATTTGCTCGCTCGGGACGGGGTCATTCAACATTTAGGGTCTGTTTCTTCTAAATCGAATGACTTCATGTATCGTCCAGCAGCATTCGGCATGTTAGAAAATAATCGTGCGCAAATTGCGCCGTTTCATTTAACACCGAAAATTACGACGAAAGGAAAATCAGCACAAGCGCATTCTTTCAATCGCGAGCGGAACAATGATGAGCTCATTTTATATACGTCGAGTTGGGCGTATGACCGTACGCGAACGAATCAGACCGGAATGGAAGTCGTCGTAGAAACGCCGAAAAATGTCGAACAACAAGTCGCATTCGGTGAAAAAGTGACGGGGAAAGTGATCGGTGTTCGTCCGTACGGGCAATATACGAGCGCACTCATCCCACGCAATGGACGCGGGTTCGTCATTTCTGCGCACGGTCGTTCAGTCGATGCGATTCGCCACGTGAAAAAAGGCGATACGATTGAACTTTCTTACGGTATTGATACGAAATGGCAAAATGCACGTTTCATGCTCGCTTCTGGTCCACTTCTCGTACAAAATGGGAAAGTGAATATGACGATCGACTATAATAGTCCTCGTGCTCGTCAAGTGACAGACCGTACGGCAGTCGTGACGAATAAAGACGGCACTCAAGTGAAGTTCGTCACTGTCGGACGTCAAAATGGTGGAAAAGGGATGACGCTTCAACAGTTCGCTCGTTACCTCCAAGCAAATGGCGCATATCAAGCGTTAAACTTAGACGGTGGTGGTTCGACAACGATGGTTCACCGCCCGGTTGGTGAAGTGTTACCGGTCGCATCGAGTCGAAAAGGAGCCGAACGAAGTGTTCACGGAATTTTAGCTGCGATCAGTACAGCACCACTTAGTGATGCATCAACAGTGAAAATTACACAATCCGAAGACGGCATTGTCGCTGTCGGCTCTACTGTCGGTTACAAAGTGCATTATGCGCTTGACCGTTTTTACAACGTACTGCCATTAAAACAACATGAAGTACAAGCAATTTATGCGACTGGAGATGTCGGCATCGTCGAAAATGGGAAGTTTAAAGCGACAAAAGAAGGACGGGGTACAGTCGTCGTTGAATATGCAGGGAAACGTGTAAGTGTACCTGTTCAGACGATTGCTCCGAAAGAGATGATCGTCTCTCCTTCATCGATCCGACTCGCACCGGGACAGTCGATTGAATTGTCTGGACGTGTGAAAGCACCAAACAATGAAAAAGTCATTTTCAACAATGGACGTGTCAGCTTCGACGTTCCTTCTTCTCTCGGTACATTCAAAGGCTCGACATTTACTGCCGGTGAAGAAGAGACAGAAGGCGTCATTCATGCACGTATCGGGCATTTAAAGAAATCGATTCCTGTCGTCATTTCACGTGAACCTGTACGCGTCGGTTCTTTCGAGTCGACGAATGGATTGAAAGCGCGGAGTGCACGCGGTACAGTGTCTCTCCAACGAGAACCACGGATTACAGCGTATGATAAAAATCATTCATTGCGTGTCAATTACACATTCGACCAATCGAATGAAACGAGTGCCGCATATGTCGATTGGGAGAAACCATTTACATTTACCGGTACACCTGAAGCAATCGGTGTCGCTGTCTACAACAATGGACGCGGTCATTGGATTCGCGGACAGTTGAAAGATGCAAACGGCAAAACATTTACAGTAAACTTCAACCGAGCAGGTGATACTTGGTACGGTTGGAAACGACTCCAAGCGGATATTCCTACAAATGTTCGTCACCCTGTTTCAATCGAGTCGCTCTATTTTGCGGAAACAGACGCATCGAAAAAAGGAAAAGGCTTCCTCTTATTCGATGAGCTCACAGCGTATTACGACCGAGATGTCGCACTTTCTCCGAACTTCAATGAAAAAGATGCGACGATGACCGTCGATGGCGATAAAACATTTACTGTCACATTCACCCAACCGATGAATGACACGGTGGAAAAAACGTCATATACGTATATTGAAAACGACAAAGGCGAACGAATCGACGTACAAGTCGAACGAAAAGACGACCGGACGATCCTCGTCACACCTTCGTCTTACTTAGACGAAGGAACGTATCGTCTCACAGTGACACACTTCGTCCAAAACGCACAAAACCGTGCGATGAACGACGATCACACATTATTTTTCACTGTTCGTTAACGAGTGCTAGGACACGAAACCGAGCGAAATAGAAGCCTAGCATTCATTTACTTGAAAATATTCAAGTCGGAGATCATGTGAAAATCCTAATATATGTTAAAGAACTAAAAAGCGTAGTTGAAGTTTTCCTTCAACTACGCTTTTTTCGTTTAGTTTAATACGTTGAGATCGCTTGCGCGTACCCAGCCACGTCCTGGTCCTGAATCTTTGTCTGAAATGATTTGGTACCAACCGTTTTGTTCTGCTGTAATGACGACTGGGTAACCGAGGTTACCGCTTGCGCCACGGTCGCGTGCTTTGTATTTATACATCACTTTGCTTGATGCTGATGGTTCTGCATAGACGTTGATCTCACGTGAGTGCGCTGTAACACCGATCGTATTTTCTTGGTAGTCACGGCCACCGAGTGATTGATCCGCGCGGTACATATGCGCGGCAATTTTCGCTCCCCAATCCGGGTCTGATGCGTACATTACGTTCACACCGACAGATTTGTTTCCTGGAGCTCCTCCGTTGCTATACATACCATTTGGTACGACATATTTAGCGTTCATATATTCGTGGATAAATGCGTCGACACTGTAACGTGGTGCCGCATATTTCGATCCGTCTCCTGGTGAGTTATCGAAGACACGGATACCGAATAAGTTGTTTTTGTTTTGAGCATTCCAACTCATTCCGTAATCACTTTCGTGAATCGCTGCGCCTAAAATGAAGAGCGCGTTCACACGATATTTCGCTTCTGCTTCTTTTAAATACGTACCGAGTCCGAGAATTTTCGAACGTTTCGATGCGTTTTTATATTTCGTATATCCCATACGTTCGCGTTCTTGTAATACTTGAACGATGTAACGGTTTAACTCTTCTGCACTGTAATTCGTTTTTGAACGAATAGAGTTAAATTGGAAGTATGGGTAATGCGTGCCGACTTTTTGTCCGCCTACTGTGAAGTAGTCAACACCATTTGCTGTGTAATATTTTACACCTGGTTTTAAAAATGATGGTGCTGGTCCGCCTTCATATGAAACGAATTTTTTCGTTTGATAGTTGTAGACGTAATGATGGACTTTTCCGTTCACGACTTTCGCATGGTTTTGTACTTTCGTCGGTGCTTTTCGCACGCTCGATTTTGATACGTAACCGATATGGTCCGCTACTTGTACTTTGTAATAGTTACGGCCATTTTCTAAGACGTACATACCGACGCCTGATGAGACGTATGTTAACTGATTACGTAATCCTGGCTCTTTGAAAATACGAACCGTTGCGCTCACCGTTGATGGCACGTAAACAACGTCTGCACGTAAAAAGGCAGAACCTGACGTATCTAATGGTGTCGTTGGTCGTTGTTCAATCTCGCCACCTGGTGTTGGTGTCGTCGGACGTGGTGGTGTCGGTGTCACTTCTGGTTTTTCTTCGACTTCTGGTACGTCCGGTACTTCTGGTTGTTCACCACTATCGAGTACTGCATCGCCTTCTGGTAATTCTTCAATTGCGTCGACGAGGCGGTTTAATGCTGCTGCGACTTGGTCACGCTGCGTTAATCCCATCGGGCTGAAGACGATCCCTTCTGACGTTTTCCCCGTTCCGTTGATAACTCCTACTTTATTTAAAAGTAATGCATCACGTGCGCCGTTCGGTGTTAAAAATTGTGAACGGTCTGCAATGCTCAAGTCTTCAACTTCTGGTAATTCCACCGGTTGTGAACGTAATACTTTCGCAAGTGTAATGATCATCTGTTCACGTGTTAACGTATCGTGCGGGTTGAACATATTGTTCGCGCCACCTTGCATATATTTCGCTTCATACACAGCGCCGATTTCTTTCGCTAACTTCATATTGTCTGATACATCGACAAATGGAGCGTTTGTGGACGGTTTTAACTCCATCGCACGTGATAAAATCGCAGCGAACTGTTGACGAGATACTTTTTCTTTCGGACGGATCGAACCGTCTGAATATCCTTTAATGTATCCACGTTGGATCGCACGCTCGAGTTCTTCTTTTAACGTATAACTTTTCACTGCACTTAATGTAACAGGTGCTGCTGTTTCTTCTGCTACTCGTTCTACTTTCGGTGCTTTGAAACGTGTCGTCGATTCTTCTGATTGAACGTAGACGATTAACTCGATACGCTCATCTGTCGATTCTGCTGATTCGACGATTGCTTCATGTAACACACCTTGTGAAAAGTCTAATGATGAAGGAATTTCTTCCCCTTCATAAGCAACAATCGTTTCTGTCTTTTTATCTGTATTGCCTTCTACATCGTACGTGTTTTTCTCTACAAGCACTCGCACGAGATTGTCTCCTTGAATGACTGCTCGTAATTTATCTAATGCGTCGACTCCGACAATTTTTTTATCGCTAATGACTTGATCGTCTAAATAAAATTGCACTGCTAAACGGTCCGTCCCGCGCTCATTCGCTACTGAAGATGATTCGACAGCTGCTTTTACACGGTCAGGAGTGATAGAATCTGCGCCAACCCCTGTTAAACCTACTGCTAAAGATAATCCAAAGGCTGCAAATACGGTTGATCGTTTTTTACTCATTTGTTTCCTTCCTTTCAGGTCTATAAACTGTCGGGCGGTATACTCGTTTACTCAAACTTTGTTCTGATGAAAAAAGAGAACGAGGGCATCGATGAGCATCGACACCTTTTTTCACGCTCTCTTCTTATCTTTCTATTTTATAGGACGATGTAGTTTCGCACAACTATTTAGCGAAAATCAGGTTCTTGAGTACGTGCTAAAAAGATAGCGAAGTCTCCACGAGTCATTGCTGCACCTGGACGGAACGTACCGTCTGGATAACCACCAGCAATTTTATTTTGAACTAATGTTTGGATCGCTTTGTACCCTTTCATCCATTCGTGGACGTCTTTAATTTCTATCGGACGATCGAGTTGTAAGTCAAATGCACGTGTTAAAACGATCGCCATTTCTGCACGTGTCATCGGAACGCCTGGACGGAATGTACCGTCTGGGTATCCACTAATAATTCCTTCTTTCACCGCTGCGGCAATATGTCCTGCCGCCTTCGATTGTTCAGACACATCGTCAAACCCTGTATCTTTATCTTCTACATCTAATTGCAATGCACGAGCGATAAACAATACCGCTTCTGCACGCGTCATCGTTGAATACGGACGGAACGTGCCATCTGGGAATCCAGACAATTGCTCATGCGCATTTAAATAACCGACTGCGTAAGCGAATCGCTGATTGTTCGTCACATCTTTATAATAAGGCTCCGCAATTTTCACATATTGACGCTCATGCAATGAAAGTGTTTGAACGTCGACTGGTTTCAATCCTGCCACACCGTAGACTGTGTAACCGTCGAGTGTTTTCGTAATTGAACGACCATCTGCTTGCACCTCAAATACCGCATCTTTCGGTTGGATGACCGCTTTTCCTTTTGTCGCTCGAACGTCTAATGGAACAGAACCTTTCACATCTTTTCGGTATTGGACGAGGCCGTAACCGAAATGCGTTTTCTCTGACTCATCGCCGATCGCTTTTGCTGTACGGCGGAGGTGTTGACGTAATTCTACGTTCGTCATATTCGGGAAACGCTCACGATAAAGTGCAAGCACTCCCGTCACATGAGGAGCTGCCATTGACGTGCCGCTCATACGCGTATAACCGTCTTCTTTCCCATCGACGAAATCCCATTCGAGTGGGTACGTACTGAAAATACGACTTCCTGGTGCTGTCACTTCAATTTCTGGGCCGTATGCACTTTTTGGCAATTTGCGCATCGTATCTCCTAAAGCGCTCACCGCAATGACTGTGTCATACTTTGCCGGATACGTCACGGAAGGATCGCTCTCTAACCCGTTATTTCCTGCAGACCCGACGAAAAGTACGCCTGCCTCATACGCATCTTCTAATACTTTTTTCAAAGCTAAATCACTTTTCGATGTGTTAATACTTAAGTTCACAACATCCATCTTATTTTCACGTGTCCAATTGACCGCATCTACGAGACCACGTGTCGTACCGAGGCCGAACTCATTCATCGCTTTTACCGCGTAAAGCTCTACTTCTGGTGCGATACCGACGAGTCCTTGACCATTTTCACGAGCGGCGATAATGCCCGCTACGTGTGTACCGTGACCGTTATTGTCGCAATAAGGCAAACGGTATTGCGTACAGTTCACTCCGTGGACGCAATATCCGCCGTGAACGTGTAAGTCTGGGTGCTTCGTATCAACACCAGAGTCAACGACCGCTACACGTACACCGCGTCCTTTGTAAGGGTACGTTTCTGTTTGTGTCGCTTGAATGAGCGGAGCAGAAAATAATTCTTGGTCTCCTTCCGCATTCGACTCGTATTGACGTTCCGTTTGTAAAATCGCGCGTGGGAGTGTCGTACGTAATGTTTCGAGTTGTTCGTCATTTGCTCGAATGACCGTTACTCCGGCACTTTCGTATACTTCTTCAATTTGTACTTGTAATGATTCGGCCACTTGTTGCACTTCTTCTACATCATCGTAAATGACCAATCGTACGTCATTTGCTGCTTGTGCATCCAGTGGTAAAAAGAACACTGTCAATGCAACGATCATTGACGCTATCCAATGTTTCATCTATCCCGCCTCTTTCCCTATTGTTCATCGTATTCATTACTTTGCATATTATCATATTTCGAAGGACTTTTGAAAAGATATCACGTTAGAAAGATGAAGTTTTTTCCTTTTTCTTCGAGCGCCACAATTCTTCCGCAGCTCCTGAACCGAAGATTACCCCAATTATAATGAAACCGAGTGCAATGAAGTGTCGAATTGTTAATACTTCGCCTAAGAAGAAGGCTGAACCGGTTAATGCGAAAAATGTATTTAAATTAATAAAAATCGCTGCCTTCGTCGGTCCGACTTCTCCGACCGAATAGTTGTACAACATATGACCGACCGCTGTACCGAATACTGCACTTACGCTAAACCAAAACCAAAATAGAGGAGGTGTTGAAAAGAGGACATTTAACTCTCCAGGCTCTTGAATTATTCCGATCACGATCATTATGACACTACCGATCAGCAACATATATGCTGTAAGAAGGCGCGGGTCTAACGTTTTCGCGGCTTTTGCGATAATAATAAACGAGAGTACTTGGGCTAAAATCGAAATGAAAATGAAAGCATCTCCGATCGATAAACCGGTAAATTCCCCACCGTCTAAGAAAATGACTGAACTTACTCCAGCAAATCCGAGAAAGACTCCGAGCCATTGTAAACGAGACGGATAGCTTTTTAATAAAAGCGCCGTAAATACAGCGGTAAGTACAGGACCTGTCCCTAAAATGAGTCCTGCATTCGTCGCTTGCGTACGCACGAGTCCCATATTTAAAAAGTAGTGGTGCATGACGACGTTTAAAATCGCTCCCCCGACAATATATAGCCATTCGCGCTTTGAAGGGAGACGAACAGCTTTCATCCACCATAAAATGAGAAATACAGTGACCGCTGCGAGTAGCAAACGAAACCCGGTCATCGTTACCGGTTGAACGTACGATAATAAATATTTTAATAACGGCAAATTAAGTCCCCATACGAACATGACGAACACTAAAATACCGTACATCTTCCATAGTCGTGGCAATGAATGCCCTCCTTTTAATACCGAACGGATTGACAAACACCTGCAAACAGGCGAGTAGACAAACCCGAACGGATTGTGTGAAACGTTCTACATTTATTAAACAGATGTTATCCTCCATAAGAAAAAGGCTACCCGTTAAGCGATCAAAACGCAGGGCAGCCTTTCATCCTTATGGTAATAAAGTGTATCGGATATATTCTTTCCATCCGAGGGACTTCCACGTTTTCCAACTTGGCCAATGCCATGGAGAACGTAATACGTAGTCATCTGCTTCTTCTAATACTTTTGAATCTTTATGATGCACGATGACATCTTGCATATAAACACCGTCTGTAATAATTTGACGATC
>JASLGI010000139.1 GCA_030149685.1 Bacillaceae bacterium
AGAAGTGCATCATTACGACCGGGCAAATGGTAGTGGAGTTATTCAAACAGGAGACGTTCAATGGATGACTGCTGGGCGTGGCGTCCTTCATTCAGAAGAACCGAAAAAAGGAACGAAAGCGCATGTCATTCAGTTTTGGCTGAATTTGCCGAAAGATGAAAAAATGCGTCCTTCCCGTTATCAAACACTGCCTTATCAAGAGATGCCAGTTGTAGAAGAAAGTGGCGTGTCGACACGTATTTTTGCGGGGCATTATGAAGGAGTTCAAGCCGCAACGAAAACAGTCGTCGATGTCAATATGTATGACGTCCGATTACAAAAAGGTGTTCAACATACAATCCCAGTAGAAGAAGGTCGTCATCCATTTATCGTCTTAGTAAAGGGGAAAGGCGTTTTCGGTAGTAACCGTATTGAACGTCTCGCACCTGCTATTGTTCATTATGAAAGATACGGAGAAAGTATAACGGTCGAAGCCGAAGAAGATATGCATTTCCTATACTTTGACGGTCACCCATTAAACGAGCCAATTGCTGCACGTGGACCATTTGTGATGAATACAGACGAAGAGTTGCGTGAAGCGTTTCGTGATTATCGCGAAGGAAAATTTGAAACGTATTAATGCATATAGACGTGAGATTGCTAATAGAGCATCTCGCGTCTTTTTTTGAAACTTCAAGTAAAGTGATACGTAAAAGTAATGAGGTGATTGGATGGAGCAGTATAGAGACATAATTGTGAAACAGTATAAGGAGATGCATAAAGATTATCATTACGTTTTACCATCGATTCAAATACGAGGAATGACGTCTCTTCACTTATTAATGGATTTACCGTATTCGAAAGAGCGACTCGATCATATAATGAAAGAAATGAAACAGTCAGCGAGTAGGTGGTCTTACGTTCGCAGAGGTATTCGGTATACGTTGGCACCGATGTGGTTAGCGATGAATACGAATATTCCTACTTATTTAAAGCAGTACGATACGCTTATTCAAGCGAAGTTTCCTCGAGCAGAAGAAACGTATATTGGAGCGCTTTATGTAGAAAATGAGGCCCATGCAGTCCGTGCGAGTCAATATTATACGAAAATGAAACAAGCTTTTCCGATTTTAACGACACCTGATGACATCCCTTTTTCCATTCTTTTAATGAAAAATCGAGAAGACGTCGATGAAGTTGTATATATCGTGAAACAGTACGTCAATGAAATGAAAAGTAATGGTTGGAGAAAGAGTAATGAAACGTTGTGGGTAGCACAATTACTTGCGATGCATGTCGGTATTTTCGATCCGTCATGGATAGAGCGGATGCAATATTACGCCGATCGTTGCCATCAGCTCGGTTTGAGGGAAAAACGTCAGCGATACGTCATCTATGCATTAATGGCAGTGGCTCAATTTACTTCTCAACAAGTAACAGATACGTATAATCTCTATGAGTTGTTAAAAAAAGAAAAAGGTTTTCAAACGTATCGTCATTTTACGTTACTCATCGCATATCAAAAGATTTTTAATGAAACGAGTGAGCAACTAGAAGTAGCAGTTTTTACAACAATACAAGCGGTATTATCGTCTCAACAAACAGCGATGACAACAATGATTGTTACGACGTAATGAAAAGGAAAAGAGTGCTCACAATTTGTGAACACTCTTTTTTGGCATATAAAAAGGAGCGGGGCTCATCTCCCGCTCCATCCGAATGCACCTAGCCAATCCGGGCTATTAAGTGGTGCATTCGTTTGTGACCTAATGTCACTGAGGTTGGCACCTAGTTAATAACACTACACGCCTCGGTCGAAAAACACAAGCTTTATTTGTTTTTTAAAAAAGATGTTGTATTTTTATACATGAAGGTGTATTATTAGTATATTGAAATGAACGAGGAGATGTTGAACATGACAAAAACAAAAGTAATTATTATCGGTGCAGCAGGCCGTGATTTCCATAATTTTAATACGTATTACCGCGACAATGATACTTATGAGGTCGTTGCATTTACAGCGGCCCAAATTCCAGATATTGATGGGCGTAAATATCCAGCAGAACTTGCAGGAGAACTTTATCCAGAAGGGATTCCTATTTATGCACAAGAACAATTAGAAGAGTTGATTCATAAATATGATGTCGATGAGTGTGTATTCGCTTATAGTGATGTTCATTACGTTGACTTAATGAATGTTGGAGCACTCGTGAACAGTGCCGGGGCGAACTTTAAATTACTCGGTTTAAAAGATACGCAAATTAAAAGTAATAAACCAGTGATTTCTGTTTGTGCGACACGTACAGGTACAGGAAAAAGTCAAACATCACGTAAAGTGATTGAAACGTTGCTTGAACACGATTTAAAAGTTGTTGCGATCCGTCACCCGATGCCTTACGGTGATTTAGTGGAGCAAAAAGTGCAACGTTTTGCAACAGTCGATGATTTAAAGAAACATAAATGTACAATTGAAGAAATGGAAGAATATGAGCCACATGTAGAGCGTGGAAATATTATTTATGCTGGTGTCGACTACCAAGCGATTTTAGAGGCAGCAGAACAAGACCCAGACGGTTGTGATGTCATTTTATGGGATGGAGGAAATAATGACTTTTCTTTTTATGAGACAGACTTAGCAATTACTGTCCTCGATCCTCACCGTGTAGGTCATGAGTTAGAATATTACCCGGGAGAAGTAAGTTTACGTACAGCAGACGTATCGATCATTAATAAAGTCGATAGCGGAAAGCCGGAAGATATCGCACAAGTAGAAGCAAATATTAAAAAGGTGAACCCTGAAAGTCTCATTATGAAAGCTGAATCGACGATTACAGTCGATCAACCAGAATTAATTGAAGGAAAACGTGTCCTCGTCGTTGAAGACGGCCCGACATTAACACATGGAGAAATGACAATCGGCGCAGGAACAGTCGCAGCGGAACGTCTCGGAGCGAAAGAGTTAATTGACCCACGTCCATTTGCTGTTGGTTCACTCGTCGATACGTTTGAAAAATATACGCATTTAACAGATGTTCTTCCAGCGATGGGCTATGGTGAACAACAGTTAAAAGATTTAGAAGCGACGATCAATGCAACAGATTGCGACGTCGTCATTATCGGAACACCGATGGACTTAACGCGTATTATCGATATTCAACATCCGACAACACGTGTCCATTACGATTTAGCAGAAGTCGGAGAACCGAACTTAGAAACTGTGTTAGAACAATTTATTAAAGATCATCAATTAAATCAATAAACGAAAAAAACCTAGTGAGTCCTTTCACTAGGTTTTTCGTTTATGAAGAAATTTGAATGTCGCATGAAGCGCCTTGTTGGTAATGTGTTTTTTCTTCCACGTCTCGTTCGAACTTTTTCTCTTTTGCAATTAAGTAACGTTGGTATAAGTTATTTAAAATGATCATCGCTGATACGAGACCGACACCGAGCCATTCGTAAAATGAGATCGTATGTCCTTGAATGAGTCGAATGATGATTGTTGTGACAGGTGCGAAGTTAATGAATAAAATCGCATTGATTGGTTTTAACATCACCGCTGCTTTGTTCCAAAATAGTAATGCGAACAATCCTGGTAAGAAAATCATAAACAACATATGATATCGAATCGTGTAAATGTTTGCGAGTGTTGGTACTTCGATGTACCCGACGAATGTTAAAATGAGTACGACGACTGTCGCTGTTAAAATTCCATACGTAACTGTCAACGTAGAATAGCGAAGAACGGACCACTTCGGAAATTCGCTACCTCCCATTGTATAAAACGCCCATCCCATCGCTGCTAAAAATAAGACGAATAATGGAATGAGTCGGCCAGCGCCGAAGAGTGACGCGAAGTTTCCATTCGTTACAACGAATAATACACCGATAAATGCACCGATAATTGTGAAAATTGTGAAGGCATGTGGTCGATTGCGGAAAACGAACCATAAAATAAGTACCGTAATAATCGGTGCGAGTGCTTCCATAACTGAAGCGAGTAATACTCCTGCATCCCCTAATAAGTTTTGCCCGTAGAAAATGAGCAAGTTATAAACAGTAAACCCCATCGTCCCGTAAAACCATAAGTGTAGAAACTTACCCTCAGTTCGAAATGCATCTTTTCCTTCTTTGAAATACAAGATGACCATTAACATAAGTGCTACTGGCACATAGCGTAAAATCGTGAAATAGAAAGGATCGATATAATGGAACGCCGCATCGGCTACTGGAAACATTGCTCCCCATGAGGCACTAGCAAGCAATGCGAGAAACGCTCCAATCAAAATGTTGTTTTTCATATAAATAACACCCCTAATGTGTTTTCTCTTTGTACTTATCATTTAACTATGAATTGAGTATCATGTAAAATGATTGTTAAAGATAGTTAGTATCACTAAAAGAGATAGG
>JASLGI010000268.1 GCA_030149685.1 Bacillaceae bacterium
TTCCATCATCATCGCATAATCTTGGTAAGGAATCCGTTCTTCTTCGATTTCTTCTCCTTTTACAAACTTTTGAAAAACTTCTTCTTTTTTATTTTCCCACCAGGCCATCGCATCTGGATACAAGAAAAGAACAATTAGTAACAAAAGAATAACGATAATCAATAAGTAAATAAAGGTCATTTTATTCCCTACCTCCTTTATTTCATCGATGAATTAGCTCTTTATGATCTTTCATAATATTCATTGTTTAACTTCCAACGCCCATCTTCATAAAGAAACTCAACATATAAAGGATTCGAACTTAATGCGAATTCACCAATATCAATCATTTCATATTGGTATACCTCTACTACTAATCGACCATTCTCTTGCGAAACAATTTCATAATGTGTGGGCACATCTGAGTCTCCTGTTTCTGAAACAGGATCACCTGTATATAAAAATAAATACACCGTTTCTCCAGAATCTGGATTTATCTCTTGACCTCTTTCAATTAAATGACTTTTATACGATTCTGTGAAAAATCCAGGGTCTACATCGACGACGACTTGACCATAACTAATACCTTCATCAAAGACTCGGTGAGACGTATTATAGGATTCTACGAGTACTTCTGTAATATGAGCAAGTAATGCCCCTGCTTGATCACGCGTAATTGTTGGAACGGTTGGAGCTGCTGGAACTTCTTCTATCTCCTCTTCTTCATCTACTGTATCTACTTCTTCTGTTTCTCCTGTATGATCAGCAGTTTCATCTTCAATTTCCTCTTCTTCATCAACTACTGATCCTTCATCATTTTCTTCTTTCTCATTTTCTTTTTCAGTTTCTTCTACTTGCTCTTTTTTTGGCTCTTCTTTCTTTTCTTCTTTCGCTGTTTCTGCGTTACAAGCCCCTAACACAAGTGTAGAAGCACATACCGCTGCGATCCACCATTTCTTCATTTTTTCCTTCCTTTCTTTTAGCTCACTTGACTCATTTCTTCTTCACTTAACACTTCTCCAGCAACAGGACGTGCGTAATAAATTCCTATATATTGCCCTGTATCTAATCGATACACTTGGAAAGCATAGTAATAAGGAGTAATATCCTCAATTAAATAAAAATCATAGCTTGGAAGACGTTGCGTACGAATATTCCCTCCTAAATAACTATGTAATACATCTTGCGCAACTGCTGGTTCACCGCTTAAAGATTGTTTCGCAGCTGCTTGTTTTTTCTTCTCTTCTTCTGCTTTTTTCTTTGCTGCTTCTTCTTGCTGTTTCTGTTGTTCTAATTTCTTCTCTTTTTCTTCTAAATAAGGATTGATAAGTGCTTCAATCTCCTCGCGCACTTGCTTAACCTCTTTTACATTCGCTAATTGATCTGCTTCCTTTACAGCTGTACGATATGTAGTAATCGGTGGGTCTGTCACTTCTTTTTCTAATTGCTCTAAAATCGTTTGGAACGTATGTAATGTTTCTTCTTGTTGCTGCAACTCTTTTTTCGTTTCATCCATCTTTTTAGCAAAAGAATATTCTTCATACTCTTCCCATTTATTTACTTCTTCTCGTGCTTTCGTAATTTCTCCTGCTTGAAGTAAATCTCTTCCCATTATCCATTGCTTTAAGACATGTACTTTCTTTTCAATTTCAGGGTCACTTTTCTCTTCTAAAGCAAGTTCATAAGAATTGATCGCTTTCTCGTACTCTTCATCAGCGAGAGCTAATTCTGCTTGTTCTGTCGCTTTTTTAACAAATTCACTGTCACCACAAGCGGTCGTTAATACTAATGAACTTCCTAAAAAAAAGCTTAATAGTACTTTTTTCATTATCTTTCCTCCTCCTAGTTAATATTACCATATAGAGAGAAATAAGGTAGATAATACTAAAAAAACAGCGGCACTTTTATGAGTGCACGCTGTTCTTATTTAAAAATCAAAAAAGATTTTTGGCTTTGCTTTACCGTCAAGCGAAGCATCTAATCGAATTGTTTCATCATAGAAACGATCTTTTTTCCAATCATATCCATACATACCAAGAAGTTGTTGGTGCTCATTTCGAGGGTCACGTAAATTTAATACGATAACAAAGTGATCTGCTGCATTAATATAACTTTTGACGAAGCGTAACTCCTCTTCATTATATAAATCACTTAAACTTGAACGCTTTAATAAATCATAAGTGATGTCATGGAATTGTTCTGCTACATACGCTTTATGTAAAAAGTATGCTATTTGACCACGCTCAATCGGTTGATCCGGACGGAATGTTCGGTTAGGATATCCATTAGCAATGCCATAGCGAATCATAGATTGTACTGGCTCATACGCATGCATTGATTCCGACATATCATACAATCTCACTCGTGGTTTTAATCGTTGAGGCTGTGTGAATTTATCATCAAAAAAATTATATGTACGTGTGAATAAAATAGCCATTTCTCCTCGTGTAACTGGATCATTCGGTCGAAATGTTCCATCTGGAAACCCTCGAATAATATCTTGGTCTACTGCGTACTGAATAGCTCCAGAATATCGATGAGTTTTTGGAACGTCCCAGAAATCTGTTGGTTGTCTCGCAAAAGTCTCCCCCTCAGTAATCGAACGAACGATAAAATCGGCTACTTCTCCACGAGTTGCATATTCTGTCGGACGAAACTTTGCTTCTTTTTCTAAAACTCCATACTTCACAAGCTCATGTAAACTTTCATCAAACCGATAGTTTTTTGGAACATCTTTGTAGCTATGCTTTGCACTACTTACGTCAACATTACCAATGATGAACACCATTGTTAAAATAAAGATTACCGCTACTTTTCTCAATATAAATTTCCCCTTCCCTCATACTGAAATCTCTATATATAGTAACACAAAGAACTAGGACTATCTACGTAGCTGAAACCTCTTAAATCGTCTTTAATATGCTCCATACTTCTTGTAATCGTTTGATACCAATACTTTCATATTTTCCAAGTAAAACAAACTCTCGCGGTAATAATCCTACATGTGTAATACCATCTCTTTGTAATTGACTAACGAGCTTCGGTAAACCTGGAAGCAATTGTTGATCGATGCGTGTTTTCGCTCTTTTTTCTGTAATGACAATTTCTTCTCCTTGGAAAAAAAGCAAAAGTTCACTATCCCCTTTTCTCTTCGCTTTCACATGTTTTCTACGAATCTCTTCTTGAATAAACATTCGAAGTTCTTCAATAAAAATAGCGGTATGTTGAATAGTTCTTCTCGGTGCTCTTTCATGTAAATCATCTAAATGGTAAGGAAGCTCACTCATGAAACGAGCTTCTTGATTTTTATTCAAAGCGATTAAATAAGATTCGCTTCGTTCAAACCGCTGCGGTAATAATAACGCATCACGTAAAAAATAAGGAATTTTTATTTTTTCTTCTTGAAAAGTAAGTGTTCGTACTGTTGTAAGACCCGGTAATACAATACCTAACTCTTCTTTTTTCACTTCTTGCGCAATATTTTCTCCATTTTTTAATACGTCCTGTAATATCATTTCTAATTGCTCTAAACGTAAAGTGACCTCACCAATTTCCATCGGATTCGATGTCAATTCAACATTAGGATCTTCATATTTTGGAAACTGAATAGTTGGATCGGCATATGTCATCACGTACCACTCCATAATTTGGTATAAAAATCCCCAAACGATCAATGCAGTAATTAATCGAATTGGCTCCGTATTATGAGCAGCATCATTACCTTTAATTCGCACTTGATGTAAAGCATTTTGAATCTCTTCTGAAAACTCATACGCTTCTTTAGCATAATTAATGCGATCGACAAGCGATTCATTTTCAGATAAAGTGACACGTTCCATTATCTCTACTTTTTTTAACAACAACTCGATCAAAGTCCGGCTATGTGTCACCATTGCGCGAGGACTTCGAAATGTTAATTGCTCAAGCTCTTCTAATAAACTAGCTATTTCAGGTTCTGTTTTTTCTAAAAATCGATAAAAATAACTCATCATACCCCTCCTTTATGTATTCATTATACTAAAGTATAGCAAGGGGTAAGCTTTTTACATAACAAAAAAAGCAGAGACACTTTCAAAGTGGCCCCTGCTTTCAGATAAGCTAGTAATACCTAGCATTATTGTTCTGTATCTGTTTCTTCTTCAGTTTCTACATCTGTCTCTTCTGTCGTGTCAACACCTGTTTCTTCGACATCTTCTCCGTTTTCAACTTCTTCACGTGAAAGTGTCTTTGTCTCTTCAGATGCTGCGTCTGTTACTGTGAGTGTCTCCCAATCCTCTGACTCAAGGAGTGATTCACTCAATACAGTGTAAAACTCTTCAAAATCTGCATCTTCTGCAAGCTCCACGTCAACTGTAATTTCGCCATCAGCGAAAGTTGCTTCGTTTAACGTGTCTTCTTCAGATAAA
>JASLGI010000184.1 GCA_030149685.1 Bacillaceae bacterium
CATCGGTGAAATTCGCCGTTCAATGATGATCGTCGTTTTACGAGGAATCGTATTACTTATCCCGCTTCTGTTCTTTATGCCGCATTATTTCGGCATTACGGGAGTATGGCTCATCTTAACGATTGCGGAGGCACTTACAGCTCTTATCGTCTTCGTGACGAATCGTAAGCGTCCACCAGTGCCGGTAGAAGGAAGGTGACAAATTGACAAATAAACTATGGTTCCAAGTAGGTGTCGGGGCATTACTTCTTATTTTAATTATCCGTTATTTTCTCGACATCCGATTTTTATTTGATCCATTACTCATCATTTTGAAAACGGTCTTCATCCCGTTACTCATTGCGGGAGTGTTGTTCTACATTACCGAACCCGTTCAACGATTTTTAGAGAAGAAAGGGATGCCACGGTGGGGAAGTATTTTATCTTTACTCGCTGTCGTGTTCGGCATTATTTTCTTCTTCGTATCGATCATCGGTCCACCGATGACGAACCAAATCAATGAGTTAATTAAAAACTCGCCACAAATTGCGAAAGAATTAACGGAGACGAAAGATAGTTTACTCAGTCATAAAGCCGACTTACCAGAAGCACTTGAAGACTGGGCAGATGATGGAGCAGCGTACATTCAAGACAAAGCGGTCGCGATTGGTGAATGGCTCATCGGTTTTCTTCAGTCGATGTTCCAAGCGGTATTACTCATGATTTTAGTGCCGTTTTTCTACATTTTCATGTTGAAAGATCATGAAAAATTTGCGCCTTATATTTTACAATTTTTCACTGGCATGCGAAAAACATGGCTAGAAAAAACATTAGTCGATATTGACGATGCGCTTCGTTCTTACATTCAAGGACAATTTATCATTAGTGCCATCTTAGCGACGATGTTGTTTGCGGGATATTCATTGATCGGATTAAAATATGCGCTCTTACTTTCTTTATTTGCGCTATTTATGAACTTAATTCCGTTTATCGGACCGTGGATTGCCGTCGTGCCGGCATTAATTGTCGCACTACTTCAAGACCCATCACTCGTCATTTGGGTAGCTATCGTGACACTCGTTGCACAACAGACAGATAGTAATGTTATTACGCCGAACATTATGGGCAAATCCCTTGCGATTCACCCATTGACGGTCATTACACTCATTTTAGCAGCTGGCAATATCGGCGGATTTTTAGCGATTTTAATCGTAATTCCAACATATGCGGTATTAAAAGCGATCATTCGCAACATTTACGAATATCGTCAACATATCGCAAAAGCCGCAACGAAAGAAGTATAAAAAAACTCCCCCGCCTAAGCGAGGGAGTTTTTATCTATTGATAATGAAAAATGTGCCGAAAAAGGTACATCATAAATTTAATCGAAATGAGAAGATGAAATTCCGAATTGTTTGAGATGCTTTTTTGCTAGGGATTCAAACGATAAATAATCCTGAAGAGGAATCCACGTTCTTACAGGATGCACACGAGTAGTAGGAGCAGAACAAACCGGACAAAAACGTCCTTCATCGACGAAAAAGTTCGATTGCATCGGAGATATACCTGGTGAATGAAGACGTCGCTGTCGTGGCGACATAATCGCCCAAGCCGTACATTCATGACGCAAACGCTCGCCACATTGTGCACAATGTGCATATAGATGGTGATTCAACGAATGACAATGAGGACAAGCGATACGATTAGATATATTTCTCTTTGTCACGATATTCAACCGCCTTTTTCGAAAAATGATCTTGGTACGCTACAATCGGAAACGGTGGCGCATAAATAAAACCAGAACGCGCCAGTTCATTCATGTAGTGACTCTCTTCTGACTCTTTTCCACAAACCGGACAAAAACGAAAATCCATCGGCAAAATGAAAGCATCTGCTTCCACATTAGGGTCATTCTCAAACCCGTGTTCCATGCGACCTTCCTTATCCAAGAAACGCCAACGTCGACATTCATTCAACTTACGCTCCCCGCAAGCTGGACAAAACAACGTTACCGCTTCTGTCTTTGTATGACATTGTGGGCAAACGTGGAGCTCATCTTTCGTCCACTCCCAACCTTCTAAAAAAGTGAAATTCAAAAATCGCACCCCCTTAAAAAGTTATCGTATTAGGCCTGTATACGATACATTTGTATTATAAATCGAATAATTATAAAAAGTAAATAAGATAATTCAAAAATAAGAAAAAATTCCTAAAAAAACAATTAACTGATGAAAAAAAAGAGTGTACTTTCGTTGAGATATTTAAATTCAAGATCGGGCCTTTTTTTCTAAAAAAACAAAAAACTAAAAAAAGTTTAATTTTTAGTATCTTCCTTACTAAAAAAATTAAAATCCATAAAAGTAAAGTAGTTCTTCTTTCTCTATATGAATATTGAAGTCTGAATAGAAAGGTTTTCTTTTTTCGTATAGATATTCAACTAAGGGCAATCTCTCATCTAAAGTCGAAAAATGGATTTTTCGATGGCATGTCGGACAGAGACAAGCGATGTTGTGAGAAAAATCAATGGTGTATTCAAAGAAATTTTGTGTTGCCATCGGGATAATATGGTGACCTTCTACATAAGGTCTGTTATATGTATCTGTAAATGTTTGATGACTTGGGTCGATTTCACATTGCCATTGGTGCGCTTCTTTTGCTGCTAGAGATTCTCTCACATTTCTTGGGTATACTTCGCGTTGATTAATGATGATTTTGTCCAGTCGTTTTTCAGGTTTTTGTAAAGGTTCTTTCTCGATAAAGATTTTTGAGTTTTGTGGAGTGAATATGTGTTGGTCGATTTGAAAGTCGATAGAGTGTTCGTATAAAGCATTCAATTGGATAACATATGACTGAAATGTATTGATCGAAGCACTCATGAAGCGTTTTTCACTCGTATTAAAACCTTTAAATGTAGGAATATTTTTAAGCATTTCTACTGCTTGGTGAGCTTCAAGTGAATCAAACGGTGGAAAAGGTTCTTTAAATATTTCTTCGTAAAAAATAATTGAACGAATGAGATAGTTCATATATGATCCTGGCTTGTTACTTTCTACTTTGACATTTCCTTTTCGAAAGGACAAAAATTCCGCATAACTTTTGAATGCTTCTAATTCAGGTCTGAAACGTTCGCGTGTCTGTTTGAAGATATCTTCTTTTGCATAGATTTTTCTAAATGGAAAATAATTAGTCATTTGTGGAAACCTCCCATTTTATTTTTCTATTATTATACATGAT
>JASLGI010000185.1 GCA_030149685.1 Bacillaceae bacterium
TTCGCTTGAACCATAAAAACCCCTCCTTACAATTCAAAAAACATCCTAATAGTTAGTATACCACGAGATTTTTAGAAACGATGAACGAGAATAGAAAACGCTTTCGTAACTGATATAGTACAGTGACTTTTTTAGAATAAGAACAGAATTAATCTGAAAATTAAAACATCTCATCACTATCGCGTTTCTAGCGTTTTTCAACTGTTATAGAAAACGGTTACTTCCCTTAATTTAAGCGGATGGTAACGGATGCAAAAGAAGAGGAGAAAAACGAATATTGACGAAAAAATGAACAAAAAGAAAGCGGTTACTTTATGTTTTTTAGAATAATTTTGAAAAATAGCTTGTTACATAACAAAATTAAACGTATAATAGTTTCTGTAATTAAAAAAGCGAATTCATTTCGTTCAGAAAATTTAGAAAAATCATTTTCATTGAAAGAAATATAGGAGGATTGGATGATATGAGTCTTCAAGCATTATGGGGAAAGATGTGGCAGGCACACCATGATACGAAGAAGTTCTTCAAGTTGTTCACATTGAAGAAAGACGACGTACTCGAGTTTGCGGAAGGCTCCGCTGACGTCCGCGATAAAAGCGGTTCCACAGGCGGAGGATCGGGTTCTGGCGATGAGCCACCGAAAGGTCGTACACGAACACAAAACATAGGTTTAATTGCAGGTCCGTTATTATTTGCAATCATTTTATTCTTTTTATCACCGCCAGGAATGTCACATGAGGCATTAGCAGTTTTAGCAAGTACAGTTTGGATTGCTACGTGGTGGATCACAGAAGCAATTCCAATTCCAGCAACATCGTTGTTACCAATTATACTATTCCCGTTAACCGGTGCGGTTAGTGAAGGAGTAGCTTCACATTATGCAGGGAATACAATTTTCTTATTCCTTGGAGGATTTATTATCGCGATTGCGATGGAGAAATGGAATTTACACCGTCGTATCGCATTGAACATTATTTTACTCGTAGGTACGAGTACAGAACGTTTAATTTTAGGTTTCATGGTCGCAACAGGATTCCTTTCGATGTGGATTTCGAACACAGCGACAGCAATGATGATGATGCCGATTGGTCTTGCAGTTATTGCACACGTAAACTCAGCGATTCAAGAAGAAGCAGCTGAAACGAACTTCGGTAAAGGAATTATGTTAGGTATCGGTTACTCAGCATCAATCGGGGGAATTGGTACATTAATCGGTACACCACCGAACACAATTTTCGCAGGTGTCGTTAGCGAAATGTACGGAATCGATATTTCATTCGCAAAATGGATGTTATTCGGAGTACCACTTTCAGTTGTAACGATGATTGGAGTATGGTTCTACTTAGTAAAAGTAGCCTTCCCAATGCAGTTGAAAGAATTACCAGGTGGACGCGGTGTTATTCAAAAAGAGCGTGACGCATTAGGAAGTATGTCATTTGAAGAGAAGCTCGTATTATTCGTCTTCTCATTCGCAGCATTCTTCTGGATTACACGTACATTCTTACCAATTCAATTCGTACAAGACAACTTTGACGATACAATTATTGCGATTATTGCAGCAGTAATGTTATTCATTTTACCGAGTCGTCAAGCACGTGAAGGTAGTTTACTTACATGGAATGATGCGAAAAACATTCCTTGGGGTATTTTACTTCTCTTCGGTGGAGGTCTTGCGATTGCGAACGGATTCAAAGAATCAGGACTTGCTCAATGGATCGGTGAACAGTTAACGGTTTTACAAGACGTGAACTTTATTTTCGTTATCGCGATTGTTGCAACACTCGTTCTCTTCTTAACAGAAGTAACGTCAAACACAGCAACAGCGACGATGATGTTCCCAATCATGGCAGCACTTGCAGTTGCTCTTGAAGTACACCCATACGCATTAATGATTACAGCAGGAGTTGCAGCTTCATCTGCATTCATGCTTCCAGTAGCAACACCACCGAACGCGATTGTCTTCGGTTCCGGCGTGTTGAAAATTAATGACATGGTAAAAGCAGGATTTTGGATTAACTTAGCGATGATCTTTATTATTACACTCGCAATTTACTTCTTGTTACCATTTGCATGGGGTATTGATCTCACAACGTTGCCGACAGATATGATTTTAGATTAGAAATGTTGATCACCACCATTTTTCATAAATGGTGGTGATTTTTTATCGTTAAATGTAAGCGAATACAAAAAAGGTTCATTTGTTGAAAAAAAGGGATGAATGGAAGGAAGTTACGAGTGAGCGGTTGAAAAATATAAATGAACTGTATAAAAAATCGTGTTTTAGTACATCAAAAACTTGCTTTAAACAAAAAGTTTGTTTTATAATACAGACAAGACCTCAAAGGGAGGTCGAAAATTAATCTTTGCACAATGGCGCGTCACATGAAGATCTCTTCATAAGCACTGACTGTAACCACCCGGTAAAGAATGATGCTTAGTGAGAAAAGGAATCCGAATGCATACGCGTAGGAGACATAGTGATCAATCGCCGCGAGATTGATTACGATAAACGAATAAATATTTTGTCTTTGATTGTCTGGCGGTGATCATTGATGAACGATTTATTCCTTTACGTCTTCCTAACTGAACAGATAATGAACAACACTCCTTTTCCTTTTAAGGCGAATAGTCATTGAATATACGTTCTCCCTTAGAACAATAAAATCCTTGCAAAATAATGGATGACTATTCCAATGAAAAAGATTTATGTCGAAAAAAGAGCTACCCACTCCCTGCCGGGTAGCTTTTTTTCACAAAAAATATGAAAAAAGTGAATAAAATAAGGAGAATAAGCTATTGTACAATAAATAGCAGCTTACTAGGTGTAAAGGACTTATTATTTGGCTATAAATACAATAATGAGGGAATAAATGGTTCCATTTCTTCGTTTTCATCTATAAATATAGTGATTAAATGGTAATTTTATAAAGAGTTTTAATTAAATTAAGACGTAAATGTGTCAAAAAGGTTGAAAAAGTATAACATGTTACGGTATTATGAAAATAATCAGATTCGGATCAGGCGATTTCTCGCAAGAACTAATCTGTTATTCCAATATAAAGAGTGTTCTTCAAAAGTGAAGGCACGAAGGAGGAAATCATTATGTCAAAAGTATATGCAAACCCAAATACAGAGGGTGCAGTAGTAAACTTTAAAGAACAATATGAAAACTATATCGGTGGAGAATGGGTAGCACCAGTTAAAGGTGAATACTTCGATAACAAAACACCAGTTACAGGTGAAGTATTTACACGCGTGCCACGTTCAACTCCTGAAGATATCGAGCTTGCATTAGATGCAGCACATAAAGCAAAAGATGCATGGGGTAAAATGTCAGTTACAGAACGTTCAAACATTTTATTCAAAATTGCTGATCGTATCGACGAAAACGTTGAAAAAATCGCAGTTGCTGAAACATGGGATAACGGAAAACCAATTCGTGAAACATTAAACGCAGACATTCCACTCGCAGCAGACCACTTCCGTTACTTCGCAAGTGCAATGCGTGCACAAGAAGGCGGAATTAGTGAAGTAGATAACGACACAGTAGCGTACCACTTCCACGAGCCAATCGGGGTAGTAGGACAAATCATTCCTTGGAACTTCCCACTTTTAATGGGAGCATGGAAAATTGCACCAGCACTCGCTGCAGGTAACTGTATCGTTTTAAAACCAGCTGAACAAACACCAGCTTCTATTCTCGTATTAATGGAAGTTATCGGCGATTTATTACCACCAGGTGTATTAAACATCGTGAACGGATTCGGAGCAGAAGCTGGTAAAGCACTCGCAACGAACCCACGTATCGGCAAAATTGCATTCACTGGTGCGACAACTACAGGTCGTTTAATTATGCAATACGCAACAGAGAACATCATTCCAGTAACACTTGAACTCGGTGGTAAATCACCAAACATCTTCTTCAAAGACGTTATGGAAAAAGATGATGGTTATTTAGATAAAGCAATCGAAGGTATGCTTCTCTTCGCATTTAACCAAGGTGAAGTATGTACATGTCCTTCACGTGCATTAATTCACGAAGACATCTATGACGAGTTCATGGAACGTGCATTAAAACGTATGAAAGAAATTAAATTCGGTAACCCACTCGATACAGCAACGATGGTTGGTGCACAGGCATCTAACGAGCAAAAAGAGAAAATCTTAAGCTACATCGAACTCGGTAAAGAAGAAGGCGCTGAGTGCTTAATCGGTGGAAATGAAAACAAATTCGACGAAACATACGAAGGCGGATACTACATCGAGCCAACGATCTTCAAAGGTCATAACAAAATGCGTTTATTCCAAGAAGAGATCTTCGGACCTGTTCTTGCAGTAACGACATTCAAAGACTTCGACGAAGCAATCGAAATCGCTAACGACACATTATACGGTCTCGGAGCAGGTGTATGGACACGTAACATGAACACTGCATACCGTGCAGGACGTGCTATCCAAGCAGGTCGCGTATGGACAAACACATACCACCAGTACCCAGCTCACGTAGCATTCGGTGGATACAAACTTTCAGGTATCGGTCGCGAGAACCACTTAATGATGCTCGGACATTACCAACAGACAAAAGCATTACTCGTAAGCTATTCAGAAGAAGCACAAGGTTTATTCTAAGAAGTAATGTTGTAAACTGATGGTGAAGGAGGGAATAAGATGGTACAACGTGTAGTTGCAACAGATGCAGCAAAAGAACTGATCGAGTTTTTAAAAGAAAAACACGGAGGCGTCCTCTTTCATCAATCAGGAGGATGTTGCGAAGGCTCGGTGCCGATGTGTTTTGAAGAAGATGGATTTTATGTCGGAAGTCAAGACGTTTTACTCGGCTATTTAGATGAAGATACCCCATTTTACATGCATAAAAGCCAATTTGAATATTGGAAGCATACGCAATTAATTATTGACGTAGCAGATGGTACAGATGGAACATTTTCAATCGAAAATACAGAGAATAAGCACTTCATTATGGAGTCACGCGTCTTCTCAGATGAAGAAAATGCGGTCTTAAAAGCAGAAGAAGCAAATATGTAAGCGAAAAAGCAGCTAGTAAAAGAGGATCTCTTTTATTAGTTGCTTTTTTTGCTCGTATGCACAATTGCTAGAGAAAAAAATGAATACGACGTATGATAGAAACAAATTTTCTATAGGAGGAAAGCGTATGTATATTTTAGTAGTCGATGATGACCCAGAAATCGTGGAGCTCGTATCGATCCATTTAAAAAATGCCGGATATCGAGTGAAGACAGCAAAGAATGGGATAGAAGCGTTAGAAATTGCAGAAGAAAAAGCGCCAGATTTAGCGATTGTCGATGTGATGATGCCAGAAATGGATGGGTATACATTAACTCGTCATTTGCGCAATGATTGGAATATTCCTGTGTTACTTTTAACCGCTAAAGGTGAATTAGAAGATAAGGAACGTGGTTTTTTAGCAGGAACAGATGACTATGTGACGAAACCGTTTGAACCGCGTGAATTATTGTTCCGTGTACAAGCTTTGCTCCGTCGTTACGATAAACGAGGAGATTCTAAAGTAGTAGCAGGTCCTTTAAGTATCGATACAGATCGTTATGAAGTCGTGATTCATGAGAAGTTATTTATTTTACCTTTGAAAGAATTTGAATTACTTGCGACACTTGCGAGTCGACCGAATCACGTATGGTCGCGTGATTTATTGATTGAAACAGTTTGGGGATATGATTATGAAGGCGATGAACAAACATTGAACGTTCATATTAAACGTCTTCGTGATAAATTGGCACCTTACAAAAATGAACTTCAAATTACGACCGTTCGTGGTGTTGGTTATAAATTTGAGGTTATCGTATGAAGTCGCTGTATGGAAAGTTTTTAGTTATTACAGCTTTATTGATGTTTGGTAGTACGCTCATCGCTTTTGTGACGATGAATGCATTTTATCAATACTATTTAAAAGACAATCATGTAAGAAAAAATATCGAACGAGTCGAACGAGTCGCTCACTATATCGAAGAAGAGCAACCGTCTAATTTGGATGATTACTTAAAGACCGCTGCGTCTACCGGTTATAAGATTATCATTATCGCACCAGATGGCACACGTACAGATTATGGTGATCCATTCCGTGTAGAAAACTTACCAGAACGAGCAAAAGAAATTATTGCGGATGAAAAAATTTACAATGGAATGGGCGAATTTCCAACGAATACGTTTATGACAGGCTTTTTCGCAGATGAGGCACGAAATACGATAGGAGCACCATTTATTTATCAAGGGGAGACGTACGGTATTTTCATGCGTCCAGACATTCGTGCATTGTTTACGGAAGTCCATTATTTACTCGGAGGGATGATTTTAATTATCGCCGTGCTTAGTTTTCTCGTCATCGTTTTAGTGACGAAGCAACTCATTCGTCCGCTAACGCAACTTATGCACGTGACGAAAAAAGTTGGCGCGAGTGAAGTGACAAAAGAAGAGTTACCGACAGAACGACAAGATGAAATCGGGGAATTATCAAAAAGTTTCCTTGCGATGATCGAACGACTCGAACAAAATGAACTTGCACGAAAACAATTTATGAGTGATGTTTCTCACGATTTCCAATCCCCGCTTTCGAGTATGAAAGGTTATGCAAAACTGCTCGCATCTGATGAATGGACGAAAGAAGAACGAGAAAAATATGCTCAAACGATCGTTAATGAATCGAATCGATTATCAAATTTAACGAAACAATTACTCGATTTAACAGCTTATGACCAGCAAGTAGATCTCCACCACGTTCGTTCCTTTTCATTAGACGAACAAATTCATGAAGTCGTCCGAACGTACACATGGCAACTGATGGAAAAAGGATTATCCCTTTCGACCGATCTTGAACCGATTGAAATGGAAGGAGATCCGAGTGCTTTAATGAAAGTATGGGACAATGTTTTATCGAATGCGTTGAAGTATACAGAAGTAGGAGAAATTTCGATTTCGACAAAATTAGAAGGAGAACAGGTCATCGTTCGATTCAAAGACACAGGTATCGGATTAACAGAAGACGAACAAGCACTCGCTTTCGACCGTTTTTATCGAGCGGACCCATCGCGGACGAAAGGAGTCAATGGTACAGGACTCGGTTTACCGATTATTGAACAAATTATTCGTCTACACGGAGGAACAGTAGAATTGATGAGTGAAAAAGATGTCGGAACTGAAGTAAAAATAAAATTGCCACAATTTCTTTCGGTTCGTTAATGTTCTGTTCATATTCGCCTCTTATGATAGAGTCAACAAACATTCATAGGAGGCAAAACAATGAACAAGAAAAGATGGTGGATATTCGCAGCAGCATGGCTTGCGATCGTCGTCATTTTGTCAGGTGTTGCACCGGGAGCGAAAGATTTCGCAACGAATAACGCAAACGGTGGATTACCAGAAGATGCTTTATCAATTGAAGCAGAAAAAGTATTAAATGAAGAGTTCCCAAGTGATGAAGGAATGCCGATGTTCGGAGTACTTCATAACGAAAAAGGATTAACCGAAGATGAGCTTCAAGCATTTAGTAAAAGCTTAATGGAGATTCCTTCATTAAAAGGATTAAAAAATGTTACAGTAACAGATACGAGCGAGTGGACAGAAGAAGATTTCCAACGTTTCGTTTCTGAAGATGGCACAACGTACTT
>JASLGI010000085.1 GCA_030149685.1 Bacillaceae bacterium
CACTCCGATCATAGACAGTAAAATATCAGCTGTTTGTGCAATTAAAACAGAGTTATACGGTATGTCGTTCTCACCTTTTGTAATTGCAATACCTTCTTCTGTTATATCGACTGATTCAATTAATTTTGCACGTGCTAAGTAGGTATCAACATCTTCTTTTAACAAACGTTGAACGAGCACTGTATCAGCTCCGTGCATCCTTAAATAAGAAGCGGCTTCAAATGTTCGTGAACCTGTACGTAAAGTGAAACTTTTCGTATCGACGACGATACCTGCAAGCATCGCTGTCGCTTCTAGATGGGTAAGCTTTTCTTTTTTCGGCTGATATTCGATCAATTCAGTCACTAACTCTGCTGTAGAAGATGCATACGGCTCCATATAAACGAGCATTGTATCTTCAATAAATTCTTCTCCACGACGGTGGTGATCGATCACGACTACTTTTTCTGCTTGTTTCAATACTTTCTCTTCAATAACGAGGCTCGGTTTATGCGTATCAACGACGACGAGCAATGAACGGTCCGTCATCATTTCAAGTGCTTCATCCGGCGAAATAATTTGCTCATACAATGCATCGTCTTTTTTTAATTCTTCCATTAAACGAATGACACTATTATCTAAATCATTCATATCAACGACGATATAACCTTCTCGCTCATTCATACGCGCCATTTTTCTTACACCGACTGCGGCACCGATTGCATCCATATCTGGCATCTTATGCCCCATGACAAACACTTTGTCACTCCCTTGAATCATATCACGTAAAGCATGTGAAATCACTCGTGCTCGGACTCGTGTTCGTTTTTCTACTGGGTTCGTTTTTCCACCGTAGAAACGTAATTTTCCATCGACATGTTTAATAGCAACTTGATCGCCTCCACGGCCTAAAACGAGGTCTAAACTCGATTGAGCAATCTCTCCGAGCTCGATCAGTGAAGAGGAGCCTGTACCGATACCTATACTTAATGTAAGACCTGCTGTTTGCTCTGCCGTTTTTTCACGCACTTCGTCTAAAATCGCAAACTTCGAATCTTCAATGATTTGTAAAGTTTCTTCATTCAAGACCATGAAAAATCGGTCAGCTGCAACACGTTTCATAAAAATTCCGTGCTCTCGCGCCCAATTATCAATAAGTGATGTAACGAAGGAATTCATCTGACTTTTCGTCTGATCATCCATCCGTTGAGCGAGCTCTTCATAGTTATCGATCAATAATACACCGATAACTGTTCGGTCCCCTTCATATAATTCTTTTACTTCTACACGATCGGTCACATCAAATAAATAAAAAAGACGATCATTTTTTCGATAGTGCACATCATACATCCGGTCGCCTATTGCTACGTGGGAGACTAACTCTTTTTCTTCTTCAAATATTTCTTGCAGTATTTTTGGAGCTCCCTGTAAAGACTCTCCAATTAATGAATTCACATGAAAGATATTACATGCATATTCATTTGCCCAGTCAATTTTCCCCTCGTCATCGACGAGTAAAATTCCGATAGGCAACTGCAGTAAAGCTTCTTCGCCTACCCGTTTTAATCGGTAAGATAATGAGGCAATATGTTTCTCAGTCGATTGATACGTTCTCTCTTCTTCTCGCCATATAACAGCAATCAAAAAAGTAAACGATACTGTATACAACAACCCGACCCAAAAATGAAATAAAAACAAACCAATTGCCCCGATATACCCCAAAATCGTCAATGCCGTAAGTGGCCAACGGATAAGGCGCTTACGAAATAGCGTCTCCATCTTTTCCCTTCTTTCTACTCTTTTTTCTCAATCCATGCCCGACGTAACCCAACATCAAACACCCCGACGAGAACAGTGAAAGATGCGAGGAAAATGGCTAAGACGAACAAAACGATCGTCCATCCTTTCGCTACTTTATAATGTTCTGTCATAAACTTAATAAATGCTAACCCTTGAACAAAAAATAATGTTTGGAAAATAATCATCGCATTTAATAAAGTGACTTGAGCACTTGATGTCGGATCGAACGCCTCAAAAATAAAGAGAAGTAATAAGACACCATAAATAAACAATGTACTAACAGGTAGCAACATCTTACTAAAGCGTGGAAACTTCGGCACATTCATCCGCAAACGACGTGCAACCCAAAAGTTTACGACGACCATAATAAATGCCATAATTGTCACGCTGAGCATAAATAGCGCAGGGACAATTTGCATTAAATGTGTAAAATTATTTTGTAACGTTTGCTCCATTTCTTTCGTCAATGAACCTGACTGCTCTAATACTTTTACCATTTGATCTTGCTGTGCCGACCATAATTGTTGCAATTGCTCAACGACGTTTACATTGAATAACTGAATGGAGATGACATAAATAATAACGAGAGCGATCAGAAATACTGTTGAAGAAGCCATCACCGTATAAAACTTCGACTTTTTCAAAGCAACTGCTTCTCCCATCACCCATCCGATTAAAGCAAATGTAATAGCAAATGGTGCTGCAAGTACCCCTCCGATCAATGTACCGACAACACTTGCTACAGCTACAACCATCAATGTCGAGCGGCGGTCGTGACGTAATCGATAAATAAATATCGGCAACGTGCTAAAAAACATTGTTACAACTCCGACGAGAGGAACGTACAATGTTAATAACTGAATGACCGCAAATAATGCGACCATCATTGCTCCTTCACTAAGCTTTCGCGCGTCTGACTGCATAAGTCAACCTCTCTTTCTATCGTACCTTCTCTTCTATCATTCGTTCATATTGTACCATGACACGAAACGAGAAAAAAGCATTCGCCTATTGTTGGAATACGAAGAGATAAAAAAGGTTCTTTTTCAAGTGTTGGGGTGACGAATACGTCACCCTAAATGAGAACCTATATTTTTATACTTATGACTTAATAAAATCTTTGCTCGGAAGTGATCAAAAGAACGAAAGCCGTAGGCAGCTCTTTTGATCACTTTCGTTTTGTTGTTTAATCCTTCTACAAAACCATTTGTATAGCCATAAACAAAGCTATTCAAAATCTCTGTTTGCCACCTTTTGAATGTCATCACTGTACGCTTCATTGGCTCACAATTGGATGCTAATACTTCTTCATACCAATCAATCAGACCTTTTTTTACCTCTGAAATATCTTTTGACTCCTTCGATTGATCGAACCACTGCACAAAAGACTCTTTCAACTGATAAGCTT
>JASLGI010000104.1 GCA_030149685.1 Bacillaceae bacterium
CACCTCAAAATGTGGGCGTTCATACATATGATCATTTAAAATATCGTCAAAATGGCAATGGTGTAGATATGGATTATGAGCAAGCGAAGTTAGCTGAAAACCAAATTTATTATCATTCGCTCGTTGATCGATTAAATGGTAAATTTAATACATTGCAACAAGTAATTCGAGGAGGACGTTAATCATGAGTATATTTCATAGTTTAAATACTTCTGCAAGCGCGTTAACTGCTCAAAGAACGAGAATGGACGTAATTTCATCGAATATGGCAAACATTGATACGACACGTGCTCGAATGGTAGATGGAGAGTGGGTGCCATATCGTCGGAAAACAGTTACAATGCAGCCGAAAGAACAACAGTTTTCTCACTTTTTACATAAGGCTATTGGAAAAAGTAATAACAAAGACATAGGAAATGGTGTAAAAGTCACACGTATTCAAGAAGATCGAGAAACGGATTTCAAACTCGTTTATCAACCGACACATCCTGATGCTAATGAAGAAGGATATGTTCAAATGCCAAATGTTGACCCACTTCGAGAAACGATCGATTTAATTTCAGCAACACGATCATATGAAGCGAATGTTACTGCCTTTAATGCAGGAAAGTCAATATTAATGAAAACATTAGAAATAGGGAAGTAAAGGAGAGTATTGAATGCCAAACCGATTACAATCTGTAGCTGGAAATATGCCTAAAGTAAATAACATTTTTCAAATGTCACCGAACAAAGGGCAAGAAGTAAAAGGAACAAGTTTTAAAACAGAATTAAAACAAGCGATTCAAGAAGTCGATCAGCTCCAAAAAGTAGCAGATCTTCAAACAGAACGTTTAGTAACGGGTCAACCTGTTGATTTACATAATGTGATGATTACTGCACAGAAGGCAACAATTGCTTTAAATGCAACAATAGAGGTGCGGAACAAAGTAGTAGAGGCATATCAGGAAATTAGTCGAATGCCGTTATAATAGAAAAAATAGTGAAATGATAGTGGACCGGGGGATTATGAATGAAGGAAAGAATGGAAAAGGTCAGTTCGGACTTAAAAGAGTTTTGGTCAAGTCGGACAAAACAACAAAAAGTCATTTATATAGGTTCGTTACTTGGCATTTTATTAGTCGCTGGCTTACTTACGTACTTTCTCTCTCGAACGACTTATGTACCTCTTTATACCGACATTTCAAGTTCTGAAGTAGGGCGTATTAAAGAAGAGTTAGATGCGAGAGGGGTAGATTATCAAATTGCACCTGGAGGGACATCGATACTCGTTCCTGAAAAACAAGCAGATGATTTACTTGTGACGTTAGCTGCAGAAGGGTATCCTCAATCAGGTGCTATTGATTATAGTGTGTTTGCGGAAAATTCAGGATTTGGAACGACAGATAATGAGTTTAATATGTTGAAGGTAGCGACATTGCAGACAGAACTTGCTAACTTACTCAAAGGAGTAGAAGGTGTGCAAGATGCGAAAGTTATGATTACATTGCCAACACAAAGCGTCTTTGTCAGTGAACAGACAGAAGATGCAACAGCAGCGATTGTTTTAAAAACTCAACCAAACCATGAGTTTACAGAAGATCAAATGAGAGCGATGTATCAGTTAGTGTCAAAAAGTTTACCGAAGTTAACACCTGAAAATATCTCAATTATGAACCAGTATTTTGAATATTATGATTTCGAAGAGCACAACTCATCTGGTGTTGAGTTAGCGGATCACCGTTCAATTAAAAGGTCGATTGAACAAGATATTCAGCGAGAAGTTCAAAAGATGCTCGGTATGTTAGTCGGTCAAGATAAAGTTGTCGTTTCTGTATCAACAGATATTGATTTCAAACAAGAAAATCGTGAAGAAAATATTGTCGAACCAGTAGATGAAGACAATATGGAAGGTATTGCAATTAGTATGCAACGAATAACGGAAACGTATTCGGGAGAAGATGCAGGTCCAGGTGGTCAATTAGAAGGTGAAGACCCAACGGATAACAATACGAATTATGTTGAGGCAGGAGTTTATGGTAATGGCGATTACGAACGCACAGAAGACAATATTAATAACGAAGTGAATCGTATCCGTAAAGAGATCATCGAAAGTCCTTACAAAATTCGAGACTTAGGTATTCAAGTATTACTTGAGCCACCGCTTGATGAGGATGGAGAAGTCGATGAATTACCAGTCGGTCTTGAAGATGATGTTGAGCAAATTTTAGCGACAATTATTCGAACATCTATTGATGAAGGGCAAATGGAAGAATTAACGGATACAGACATTGAAGATAAAATTGCTGTGTCGATTCAACCGTTTAATGGCCAGTTCGCTGATTTTGAACAAGAAGGTGGATTCCAAAGTATCCCATGGTGGGTCTACGCTATTGGAGGAGTTCTTGTTTTAATTATAGGAGGACTCGTTTATATGTTCTTCCGTAAGAAGAAAGAAGAAGAAGCTGCAACAGAAGAAGCTTTAGAAGAGCAAGAAGAAGAAACGATTTCAATTAAAGATATTAATGAAGAACAAGAAACAGAAGAATCGTTACGTCGTGAGCAACTAGAGAAAATGGCGAAAGAGCAGCCAGAAGAGATTGCGAAGATTTTACGTACATGGATTTCAGCAGATTGCTAGAAGGAACAGGTTGACAAAAAAAGATGATAAACCGATGACAGGCCGTCAAAAGGCGGCTCTCCTTCTCATCGCACTTGGACCTGAGTTGTCGGCATCTGTTTATCAATATTTAACAGAAGAAGAAATTGAGAAGATTACATTAGAAATTTCGAGTGTAAAAACGGTCGATTCAGAAGTGAAAGATGCGGTGATTGAAGAGTTTCATAATACAGCACTTGCACAAGACTATATCTCACAAGGTGGTATAGGTTATGCGAAAACAGTGCTCGAAAAAGCGCTTGGGGAAGAACATGCGCAAGCAATCATTAATCGTTTAACATCGTCATTACAAGTACGTCCGTTTGACTTTGCAAGACGTGCTGACCCAGGACAAGTGTTGAACTTTATCCAAAATGAGCATCCGCAAACGATCGCTTTAATATTATCTTATTTAGAACCAGAACAAGCAGGGATGATTTTATCTTCATTACCGCAAGATGTACAGGCAGATATTGCTAAACGAATTGCGACGATGGAGTCAACTTCACCAGAAGTTATTAGTGAAATTGAGTCTGTTCTTGAGCG
>JASLGI010000125.1 GCA_030149685.1 Bacillaceae bacterium
AAGTAAAAGGTCGCTAGGTTTTATTTTTTGTGAAATTAGTCGTTCATTTCTTCTGCAACGATGGCGCGATATTGCATGAGCACCGCTTCAAAAATAAAGGTTGCGAGTAAACTGTGTGGGCGTCCGACGCGCTCACCGCTATCTGTCGGTACGTAACCATCTGGTGTATGTGTGCAAATATACGTATAAGCAAGTCCTTCGAGTTCATTTTCTTCGCCACGCGGTGTCGCTGTCATTGCGCTAAATGGAATGAATGCGTCGAACAGTTCTTTTGCTACCGTTAATAAACGGGGATCATCTGCACGGCGCCCGATGAGGAAAATACGGTCTGTTTTTTCAAACGTCATTCCTTCTTCATAACGAACTGCTCGTGTCATCGGCTCTTCGCCGAGTAAAGCACGTGTGACGACACTATCTAATTCGTCTACACCGTATAAAATGACGCGACCACCATCTCCCATGACGGATTGAGCGAGAAGGCGCGCCGTTTCTTCAATCGAAAACGATTCTTCTTTTTCGATTTTTTGTAAAAGGCCGATCGTTTGCGTCGTAAAAATCTTCATAATTGTTACTCCTTTTTCATTATTGTCTATAACTGTACAAGGGAGCTAAACGTTCGTCAACTGTGGATAAGTTCTTTTTCGTTCAAGGAATGCACCCCCCTCTTAGTAGTCAAAGAGGAAGAAATTTGATATGATAAAAAGCGATGAAATGATACATAAGAAATCGTATCATCACTCACACGTTCGAGGAGGAAAAGACAAAATGACACTCGTTTCAATGAAAGAAATGTTAATTAAAGCAAAAGAAGGCAAATATGCTGTAGGACAATTTAATATTAACAACTTAGAATACGCACAAGCGATTTTACAAGCAGCAGAAGAAGAGCATTCACCAGTAATTCTCGGAGTATCTGCAGGGGCAGGTCGCTACGTCGGTGGGTTTAAAACAGTTGTAAAAATGGTAGAAGGTTTAATGGAAGATTACCAAATTACAGTACCTGTAGCGATTCATTTAGACCACGGAGCAACATTTGAAATGTGTAAAGAAGCAGTCGATGCAGGATTTTCATCTGTCATGATCGATGCTTCAGCAGAACCACTTGAAGACAACATTTCAATTACACGTAAAGTTGTTCGTTACGCACACGCACGAGGTGTTTCAGTAGAAGCAGAACTCGGAATTGTCGGCGGACAAGAAGACGACGTAATTGCAGATGGTGTAATTTACGCAGATCCACAAGAGTGTAAACAACTCGTAGAAGAAACGAATGTTGATTGCTTAGCACCAGCACTCGGTTCTGTTCACGGACCATACAAAGGTGAACCAAACTTAGGATTTGAAGAGATGGAAGAAATCTCAAACTTAACAGACGTACCACTCGTTCTTCACGGTGGAACAGGTATTCCATTAGAAGATATCCAACGTGCAATTTCACTTGGAACAGCGAAAATTAACGTCAACACTGAAAACCAAATCGAAGGGTCAAAAACAGTACGTGAAGTACTCGATGCAAACCCTGAAATGTACGATCCACGTAAGTTCTTAGGACCAATGCGTGAGACGATCAAACAGACAGTTATCGGTAAAATGCGCGAATTCGGAAGCTCACAAAAAGCATAAGACTAGATGCGCATAAGGAAAAAAGGAGATGCGGCGATTGCCGGTCTCCTTCTTTTCCATATATAGAATAGGAGGGGCACGATGCAATTATTTCTCGATACAGCAAACATTCAACAAATTGAAGCAGCAGCCAGCCTCGGAGTAATTAGCGGTGTAACGACGAACCCTACATTGATCGCAAAAGAAGGGGCTTCATTGACAGAGCGCATTGAACGAATCACTACGATTGTCGATGGTTCCGTCAGTGCAGAGGTCATTAGCGAAACGTCAGAAGAAATGATACGAGAAGGTAGACACTTAGCGAACATCTCGCCTCAAGTGACAGTGAAATTACCGATGACGCGCGATGGACTAATCGCTTGTCATACGTTATCAAAAGAAGGGATTCCAACGAATGTGACACTTGTTTTTAGTGTCAACCAAGCGCTTCTTGCCGCACGTGCAGGAGCGACATACGTTTCCCCATTTATCGGACGCCTCGACGACATCGGACAAAACGGCATACAACTTATTCAAGATATTCGTCAAATGTTTGATTTACATGGACTTTCGACAAATATCATCGCCGCATCGATTCGTCATACAGACCACGTGACACGTGCCGCACTCGCAGGCGCGCACATTGCCACATTGCCAATTGCTGTATTAAATCAAATGATTGAACATCCCCTCACAGACAAAGGAATCCAACAATTTTTAAAGGATTGGAACGATAAGGAGCGAACGAATGATGACTGAATCGACAGAGCACGTATATAAAGTTTATGGAAATCGCCCACTTAGTGGAAAAATTGAAGTGAGCGGAGCGAAAAATAGCGCTGTTGCGCTGATCCCTGCTTCTATTTTAGCGAATTCCACAGTGACGATTGATGGATTACCAGACATTTCCGACGTTCGCACATTACAGCGACTGATGGAATCTATCGGAGGTAAAACGTCTTTCGCTAATGGAACGATGATGATCGATCCATCGGATATGGTCGACATGCCTCTACCAAATGGAGATGTGAAAAAAATGCGTGCCTCTTATTACATTATGGGCGCAATGCTCGGACGTTTCGGTCGTGCCGTAATCGGTATGCCGGGAGGGTGTCATTTAGGTCCACGTCCGATCGATCAACATATTAAAGGATTCGAAGCGCTCGGAGCGAAAGTGACGAATGAACATGGGGCGATTTATTTACGCGCAGATGAGTTAAAAGGGGCGAAAATTTATTTAGACGTCGTCAGTGTCGGTGCGACGATCAACATTATGCTCGCAGCAGTTCGTGCAAAAGGACAGACAATTATCGAAAATGCCGCGAAAGAACCGGAGATCATCGATGTCGCAACGCTTCTTACGAATATGGGCGCAGATATTAAAGGCGCTGGGACGAACGTTATCCGTATTGAAGGTGTAGATGAATTAAAAGGGACGCGTCATACGATTATTCCTGACCGAATTGAAGCAGGCACGTTTATGATTATGGCCGCTGCAGTCGGAAAAGGAATTGAAATTGATAACGTGATTCCCCTACACGTCGAAGCGTTGACGGCGAAATTACGTGAAGTCGGTGTCGAAGTTGAAGAACGGGAAGAGTCGATCTACATCCCAGAAACGAAGAAACCTTTGAAGCCGACAGACGTCAAAACACTCGTCTATCCAGGCTTTCCGACAGATCTCCAACAACCATTTACTGTGTTGTTGACACAAGCAGAAGGAACGTCTGTCGTGACGGATACGATTTATTCGGCACGATTCAAACAGATGGATGAACTAAGCCGGATGAATGTTCGTGCTCGAGTAGAAGGAAATGCGGCGATTATTACAGGTCCGACAGAGCTTGAAGGGGCGATTGTGAAAGCGACTGACTTACGAGCAGGAGCGGCACTCGTCATTGCTGGACTCATGGCAGAAGGTGTGACAGAAGTGCGTGAGATTTACCATATCGAACGCGGGTATAGTCACTTAATTGAAAAATTACGAGGGCTCGGTGCGAAAATTGAACGCGTACCAAAAGAGTAATCGTCACAACTCTGCTAAATGAAAAGGCAAAAATTGTGGTATACTAAATAAAGTACAATAAGAAATCCGTAAAACGGGAGGAACAACGCTCATGGAACGAAGTTTAACGATGGAATTAGTCCGCGT
>JASLGI010000215.1 GCA_030149685.1 Bacillaceae bacterium
AGATGGCTCTTCGTGCAATTCGATCCCAATTCCGTGGCCGACACGGTTGTTGAAATATTTACCATATCCTGCTTCTTCAATTACTTCGCGTGCGGCATCGTCAAACGTTTGATAACGTGCACGAGCTTCTACAGCTTTCATACCCGCTTCGTTCGAACGTTGAACCGTTTCATAAATTTCGCGTTGACGCTCGCTCGCTTCACCAATAATGAATGTTCGTGTAATGTCTGAACAATATCCGTTTTTCATGACGCCGAAGTCGATGAGCAAGTAGTCGCCCTTTTGGAAAGCACGATCTCCTGGTGAACCGTGAGGTAATGCTGCTTTTGGTCCCGATAACACGATCGTTGAAAATGATGGGCCATCCGCTCCGTGAATACGCATGAGTTGTTCGAGTTCACCGACGAGTTCTGCTTCTGTCATACCGATACGAACTTTTTGAATTCCATCTTCTAATACTTTTTCGATAATACGTAATGCTTCTTTCAATGCATCGATTTCTTCAGAGCTTTTCTGCATACGCGCTCCATTGATGAACGGTTGAATATCCGTTAATTCAAGTTGTGGATAAGTTTCTGTTAATAAGTGAAAACGTTCGACATTTACTGCACGGTATTCAATACCGAATTTGCCTGAAAGACGGGGGAGTGTCTCTTTGACAACGTCGAATGGAAGTTGTTCGTCTGAAATAGGGACAATCGGACGAATAAGTGACGCTTCTTCTGCTGCGTCTTTATCGAGTGCTGGCACGAAAAACGCACGTTCGTTTTTCACTACATCGATGAAAAGTGCCATAAATCGTTCATGAGGGTCTGAATTGAATCCTGTGTAATAAAAGATGTTCGCTGGGTCGTGGATCATTACACCGCGGTACCCGTGTAATTTTAAATGTTCAGTAAGTTGCGCAAGTCGTTCTTCATAAATAGACATTGAATAAATGCTCCTCCATGAAATAGTCTTTTTCGTAAAATCTTCATCTAATTCTTATAGTAACAAAAAAATTCCTTCGAATCACCTAGACATACTTATGAAAACGTTTCCCTTTTTGCTCTTTTTTACCAAATTGTGACGGACATGACATTTATCATATAGAAGTCATGACAATTGCATCTACTGTCATTGGTGAACACTCGATAAGATGTAGTTACAAAGAAAAAACAAGGAGAGGTCAACATGAGTAAAGAGAAGACGAAACAACTTCATAAACAAGTAGCTCCTTATGCGAAATCAGACACGTGGCACAGTATTGGACAAATTGTAAATACAATCCCGCCATTTTTCTTTCTTTGGTTTCTTGCGTATCAGAGCTATCTCGTACACCCATTACTATCACTTCCATTTGCCGTAATTGCTGCTGGATTTATGGTACGTACATTTATCATTTTCCACGATGCAACCCATGGTTCATTTTTCAAGAAAAAATGGGCGAACAATTTAATCGGAAATATTGCGGGGATTTTAACCTTTTTCCCTTATGAACAATGGAAACGAGAGCATATTACCCATCATGCGACAAGTTCAAATTTAGACAAACGAGGAACAGGAGACATTTGGGTGATGACGGTTGAAGAATACGTCAACGCTTCAAAATGGGAACGTTTTGTTTACCGATTTTATCGCAACCCACTCGTGATGTTCGGTATCGGTCCTTTCTACTTAGTCTTCTTCTCGAATCGTTTGAACCGTAAAGGTGCTCGTCTAAAAGAACGTCTGAATACGCACTTTACTTCACTCATGATTGCGCTTATTTCAATCGGTATGATGTTGTGGATCGGCTGGCAACCATTTGTCGTCATCCAAGGAACGATTGTCTTTGTTGCAGCCTCCCTTGGAATTTGGCTATTCTATATTCAACATACGTTCGAAGATTCTTATTTCGAACAAAAAGAGGATTGGAATTATGTCCAAGCAGCGGTTGAAGGAAGTTCTTACTACAAACTCCCAAAAGTACTCCAGTGGCTCACTGGAAATATCGGCTTCCATCACGTGCACCATTTAGCACCGCGTGTGCCAAATTATCGACTCGAAGATGCTCATGAAAATGTGAAACCTTTACAAGAAGCGACAACTCTCACATTAAAAACAAGTTTAGAAACGATCAAGTACAAACTATATGATGCAGAAGAGCGACGGTTCGTCACGTTTCGTGAAGTTGCTCCACTCATTGAAGAGCAAGATCGACGTGTCACATCGTAAAAAATAGTTGATAATCGAGCGAGTCCTTCTAAAAGGGCTCGCTTTTCTTTTGTGGATAACTTTTTTGAAAGTCGTGCGACGTTTCCTACATTCAAAAGCAAGAAAAAGAAACTTCAAGCTCTCAATTGTGGAAAAAGCGTTCATGATTATAGCTGGGGGATGTTCACGAATTTTTAGAATACAAGCTAAAAGAACAAGGGAAGCAACTTGTGAATATTAATAAGTGGAGGGTAGTTCACAAGAAGGTATAATAGAAAGAAAGAGGAGGCGAATTAATTGCAAGAAAAATGGTATCAAATTTTTCCTAAAAGTCCGTTTTTAAGTGTGTACGTATGGATTATTTTTAGCGTATTACCGTTCTTTTTCATTTTCCGTTCATCGTCTCCGTTTGAAATATTACTCGGGCTTAGTGCGATGATTTTATTTTTCCTATCGTATTATTTTTCACGTAAAGCGCGTCCAGGCTTTATTTATATGTGGCTAAGCTTTGAAATGATTATTCATGCGTTGATGACCCTCGTTTTCGGTTATGTTTATTTATCGTTGTTTATTGCATTTTTCATCGGAACGATTCGCCATCCTGTCGGTTTTTATATTTTATACGGTATTCATATAGCGGTTACGATTATTACAGTCGGTATCGGGATGTTCATCGATTTAGATTTATTTTTACCGCAACTTCCTTTTGTGATTGTAGCAATTATTGGGACCATTTTACTTCCGTTTAATTTGTATTACCGGAATAAACGTGTGAATTTAGAAGGTCAATTAGAGGATGCACGTGAACAGATTTCTGCTTTACACATCGTCGCTGAGCGTGAACGCATTGCTCGAGACTTACACGATACGCTCGGTCAAAAATTATCGATGATTGGTTTGAAAAGTGAATTGGCGATTCGGTACGTAGAGCGTGATGCAGAAGCGGCGAAGAAAGAATTGCGCGACATTCGACAGACATCACGTATTGCGTTACAAGAAGTACGTGAGCTTGTCGCTGGCATGCGAGCGATTCGATTAAATGAAGAGTTGCCACGGGTAGAGCAGATGCTCGATGCAGCAGAAATTACAGTCCACATCGAAGGAGATGCAGTGATTAAGAAACTCCCTTCGATTACAGAAAATGTCGTCAGTATGTGCTTAAAAGAAGCTGTAACAAATGTTGTGAAACATAGTGAAGCGACAAATTGTTGGATCCATTTTGATCAACAACCGAAAGAGTTAATTGTTCATATTTGTGATGATGGTATTGGATTACCGGAACATTACGAGTGGAATGGTTCTGGATTGCAAGGGATCCAGGAACGTGTAGAGTTTTTAAATGGTCATTTTCAGCTGACAGAAAATCCGCACATTGAAGATGCACGAGGAGTTTGTCTATCTTTACGTGTACCGAATGTGATTACGCATCAAAAGGAGGAAAAAGAATGATACGAATTATTATCGCAGAAGATCAAGGGATGATGCTCGGTGCGATGAGTACATTGCTCGATATGGAGCCTGATATGGAAGTTGTCGGACAAGCTAAAAATGGAGAAGAGGCAGTGAATCTTGTCCGTGAATTGTCACCGGATATTTGTTTGATGGATATCGAAATGCCAGTGATGACAGGGCTTGATGCGGCAGAAGTATTAAAAGAAGACGAATGTAAAGTCATTATTGTGACGACATTTGCTCGTGCGGGATATTTTAGCCGTGCACGAAAAGCGAAAGTCGCTGGCTATTTGTTGAAAGATAGTCCGATTGAAGAGCTAGCAGAAGCGATTCGATCGATTGTGAATGGGAGAAAAATCTATGCACCTGAGCTTGTAGATTTAGCTTATGATGCTGTCGAAGAGAATCCATTGACGGAACGAGAAACAGAAGTGTTACGGCTCGTTGCCGAAGGAAAAACGACGAAAGAAATTGCGGGAGAACTTTATTTAGCACCAGGAACTGTTCGAAACTATATTTCAACGATTTTAGATAAACTCGGTGTAGGCAATCGAATTGAAGCAATCGTTCATTCGAAGGAAAAAGGCTGGTTTCGTTAATTGAATGAAAGATAAGTAGTTTCAGCACTTGAACATTCTCTCGAATTTCGTTAGTTTTGTACTAGTATATTGTAGAGAGGGTAGACGATGTGAAAAGAATTGTAGGAATTATACTTTTGTTTTTAATTGCGGGAGTCGCTGTCTTTTTTTGGGCTTCTGAAAAAGAAAATCTTTCATCTGATAGCGTCTCAAAAGAGAAAGAGCAATCACCGATTGAAGAAGTAGAAAAAGAAGAGAAAGCACATTGGACGGGGATGGAACCAAAACAAACACCTTCTGAGCCTTCAAAAGGTCGTGCAGAACTTGTTGCGAATGCGACAACGGGAGAAATTCTTTATGGTGATAATATTGATGAAAAGTTAGCGATTGCGAGTATTACGAAAATGATTACGCAATATATGGTGCTCGATCGTATCGATCGCGGTGTATTGACGTGGGATACGACATATCGTATTAGCGAAAACTTTTTAGAAGGGTATGACCGTAATGTTATCGCAACGATCGGTTTACAACCGAATAAAGATTATACCGTTCGTTATTTGTTTGAAGCAGTAAGCGTTGTAAGTGCAAACGATGCAGCCGTTGCTCTCGGTGAATTAATGGGGGGAACAGAAAGTGCCTATACACAAATGATGAATGATATGGCGCATGAACTCGGAATGACTTCGACGAAATATATTAACGCAACAGGTCTTCCACAAAACGGGGAACATAACCATTCTACTGCTCGTGATTTACTCCGCTTAGGTTCAGCGATGGTAGAACGTTATCCAGATATTTTAAAGTTTTCAAGTATGTCGAGTTTAGTAAGTGAGTATGGAGAAACACACGTATCAACGAATTGGTTGTTACAAGGAATGCCGCTTGCTCTCGAAGGTGTTGACGGATTAAAAACAGGATTTACTGAAAAAGCAGGACCGAGCTTCGTTGCAACGGGAACATCGAATGATGAACGTTATTTCGTCGTTCTTTTAAATTACCCAGCAAACGGCAACGATATGAAAACACCAAAATTCCAACGAGCATCAGACTTGATTCAACAGTTTTTCCCTAAAACAGAAGAAGTGAAAGAATAAAAATAAACCTTCATGAAGTGATTGATCTTCATGAAGGTTTTTTCGTCTATTTATGGCCGCTCTTTCAAACGTTGAATCCCTTGACTCATTTGCTTGGCGATTTGTTTTGGTTGTTTGTGACTGGCAATAGCAGAGATGAGTGAAACACCATCAGCCCCTGCTTGGATTACGGGTGCATAGTTCGTATCGTTAATGCCGCCAATTCCGACGATTGGAAAGTTGATGCCAGCTTGCCGAATATGTGCAATGATTTGTGTGCCAGCAGTTTCTTTCGCATCGAGCTTCGTCGTCGTATCATAGATGGGACCCATTCCGACGTAGTTTGCACCGTCTTTCATTGCTCGTTCGACTTCTTCACGTGTACGTGCAGAGACGCCGAGTATTTTCTCTCGCCCGATGCGTGTTCGTACTTCATGAGCAGGAGCATCATCTTGTCCGATATGTACGCCGTCTGCATCGAGTGCGATAGCGAGTTCGACGTCATCATTCATAATGAAAGGAACGTCGTATTGTCGGCAAATCGTTTGTAATCGGAGGGCGAGTGCTTTTTTCTCTTCTCCAACGAGCGCATTCGGTCCTTTTTCGCGAAACTGAAAAAGTGTTGCACCCCCTTCGAGAGCAAGCTGTAACGTTTTTTCTGGTGAGTAATGTTTGCAATTTGGTGAGCCCATAATGAAATAAAGGGATAATTTGTTACGCATCGCGACGCACCAAGTCTTTTTTCACTTCATCTTTGATGTTATTGTACGCCCAATGGTTTGTCGGTCCATGCTCATCCCCGATACCGAGCTCTTTTTGAATCGCTGCTTGGATAAAGAGTTTTCCTGTTTCAATCGCTTCATCAATAGAGTGTCCTTTCGCAAGTTCTGCGGTGATCGCTGCCGAAAATGTACATCCTGTTCCGTGCGTATGTCGTGTATTGATGCGGGGCGTTTGTAAAATATAAGGTGTTTGGCCTTTTGTTAAGATGTAGTCTTTTGAAAATTCTTTGTCTTCGGCATGTCCACCTTTAATAATAACAGTCTGTGCACCCATATCGATGATCTTTTGCGCGGCGATTTCAACTTCTTCTTCGGTTTGAATGCTCATGTCAGCGAGTACTTCGGCTTCTGGAATATTTGGTGTAATAATTGTCGCAAGTGGAACGAGCTTCGTTTTTAATGCATCGATTGCTTCTTGTTGTAAAAGTGATGCGCCGCCTTTTGCGATCATGACAGGGTCGATGACGAGTTGAATGTCATAATCGTTTAAGCAGTTCGCAACAGTTGTAATAATATCTGCTGAAAAAAGCATACCTGTTTTCGCAGCGGTTGGATGTAAGTCATCCATTACTGCACGTAATTGTTTTTCGATCATCTCTGTATCAATCGCTTGTACCCCGTGTACCCCATTCGTATTTTGAGCAGTTACAGCCGTGACTGTAGACGTTCCGAAAGCACCGAGCTCTTGAAATGTTTTAAGGTCGGCTTGAACCCCTGCTCCTCCTCCAGAATCTGTTCCTGCAATCGTCATAGCAATAGGTGTCGTCATAAAAAATTCCTCCTCATTATTTTGATAAAGCATCAAGAAATTGTTGTTGAAAATGTCCAGGACCTTTTGCATCTTTCGCTGCGTGTTCTCCCGCGTGTTTGTAAAATTGCAATGCTTCCACTGTTGCTTCCATCACACGTTGAGGGTTTGTCGCGATGAAACTTGCTGCAACGCTACTTAATAAGCACCCCATACCAGTGACGCGTTCCATAAATACGTGCCCACCTTCGATGGCTATCGTCTTCGTTCCATCCGCTACATAATCAGTCTCGCCACTCAATGCAACGACTGTACTGTATTGTTGAGCGACGTATTGAGCGAGTGAGGCAAGGTCTACAGTGCCACTACCTGCATCGACGCCTTTTGCTTGCCAATCGACATCAGCGAGTGCAGCAAGCTCTCCTGCATTCCCTCGAATGAGTGCAATATCAAGTTCTTTTAATAAATGTTTAACCGAATGCAGTCGAAAAGGTGTAGCTCCGGCTCCGACAGGATCCAAAATGACAGGGATTCCATGGGCATTCGCAGCACGTCCTGCAAGTAACATCGCCTCGACAGTCTCTTTTTTCAACGTCCCGATATTGAGAGAGACGCTATTTGAAATGGTTGCTACTTCTTTCGCTTCTTCTAAAGCATCGGCCATAATTGGGCTTGCTCCTAGTGCGAGTAAACCGTTCGCTTGAAAAGGTGCAGCCACATAATTCGTTATACAGTGAACGAGCGGTTGTTGCTGTCGTACTTGTTGGATCATGAACATCTTCCTCCCTTATTTGTACAACAAAAAGCGCTATTTTCCTTTTGAAGGAAAATAGCGCAAAATAAGCTCTTTTGCGCCACTTTCCTACGTGAGTGTTAACTCGACAGGTTCTAAGGGTTCTTCTCAGCAAAATTGCGCCCCTAGTGGCTTATCGTTACTATAACATATTTTCATTTTTCGTTAATTCATATACAGCGTCGAATAAGACGTTCACTCCGCGTGCAATATCGTCGAAGTCTGTCCATTCATCTTTCGTATGGCTAATGCCGTCTTTGCTCGGAACGAATAAAAGTCCTGTCGGAACGAAAGAGGCAAATGTCATTGCGTCATGACCTGCACGACTTTTCATCGGTTGTGCTGTATAACTACGACGTTTCACACAAGTATCGAGCAAGGATTGGATATTCCCATCAAGCGCTTTCGGTCGAAGGGAAAAGAGTCGTTCAATCGTTACTTGTATATTTTCACTTTCATGCAATTCGATAAAACGTAAAATACGCTCAGTTGCTTCGTCGAGTGAAGTAGCCGTATGGGAACGTAAATCAATTGTGAAATGAGCACGGTCAGGAATGACGTTTTTACCATTCGGCGAAATGTTTAAAGAGCCAACTGTTAAAACAGTGCCATCTTCTTCAAAGTCTTTAATTAATGTAGGGAATGTACCGATCATTTTTGATGCGGTGACGAGCGCATCTGCTCGTTCATCCATCGGTGTCGTACCGGCGTGATCGCGTTTTCCACGAACATCGATATGAAATTGTTCAAAACCACCGATTGTTTCGACAATACCGAGATGCACTTCTTCATCTTCTAAAATTGTTCCTTGTTCGATATGCAACTCGAGAAAAGCTCCTATATCATCACGCTTTCGCGCGCCTTCTTTATGATCTTTTTCAAAATCGAGAGCGTTCATCGCCTCTTCGATTGTCGTTTTGTTTTCATCCATCGTTTGGAAAAACTCTTCTTCCTTTAAGTCGCCTGTCATCGCACGTGAGCCCATCATGACATTGTCAAAACGGCCACCTTCTTCTTCGACGAAAGCGATGACTTCAAACGGTCGAACAGGAATGCTGGACTGTTGTTGAAAGAGGCGAGCGATTTCAAGTCCTGCAACAATGCCTGCAGTTCCATCGAAAGCTCCTCCACGGGTCACGCTATCGAGATGAGAACCGATGACGATTGGTGATAAATCTTGATGGCTCGGTGATCGGCCGATTACATTGCCGAATCGATCGATGCGCGTCGTCAATCCGAGTTTCTTCATTTCATCGATTAAATAATGTACGGCTTTTTCATATGTCGGAGTGAACGATAAACGAGTCACCCCTTCATTTGGTGTATCTGAAAACTGAGCAAGTTGTTTTAACCAATTTTTAATATGTGTTGAACTAGCTTGAACCATAAAAGTCCCTCCTTACAAATCAAAAAACATCCTAATTGTTAGTATAACATGAGAATCTTTGAAACCATTCATTGGAAACGTAAACGCTTACGAAACTGATATAGTACAGATCGTTTTCAATGATACAAACAGAATTAGTCAGAAAATTATAACATCTGTCTATTGTAAGCTTTGTCGCTCATTTGAACTGTTATAGAAAACGGTTACTTCCCTCGTTTTAAGCGAATGATAACGGATGCAAAAAAATGAATAAATTCCAATCGTGACGAAAAAATGAACGAAAAGAAAGCGTTTACTTTATGTTTTTTAGAATAATTTTGAAAAATAGCTTGTTACATAACAAAATTAAACGTATAATAGTTTCTGTAATCAAAAAAGCGAATTCATTTCGTTCAGAAAATTTAGAAAAATCATTTTCATTG
>JASLGI010000246.1 GCA_030149685.1 Bacillaceae bacterium
TACTATTCCGTGATAAGTTATATATGTGAAATAAATCACATACCAAACATACACCCCTTTTGTTTGAACGTGAACATTTCTCCCATTCCCTTTGTAAAAGAACATCCCTCTCCCCCAGGAGTGGATGTTCTTTTCTTTAAAAGTTTGTACATACTGATTGCGAACGCTTGCGGCCGATGCTGTGGGTGCTGAAGATCTGTAGTACATTTGTCAAAAAAAGTGGTACTGAGTGTTATTACTCAGTACCACTTTTTTGTTGGACAAATATTCGTTTTTTTACTCCATAAAGTCGTTTGATTAAAAGTCGTACGTTCGACATGTTGTTGGAGTAGTTTCTTTTTCAGTTCACGTTCGGCTGTTTTTAAAGGAATGCGGTAGATACTCGCGATCTCTTCTGTCGTTAATGCATCGAAACGAATGAGTAAATCATCAATAGACGGGGGAATGCTCGGGACGATTTTTTCATCTGTCAATTCAGTTAAGATTTGTTCATAAATATCATAACTATACACACCACTTACTTTTAGTCCTTCGTCTTCAATGTTTTCATTAAAAAAGACGAATGTTGGAGCTGTCTCAACATCCATTTCATGTGCTAAATACAAATCAACTTGTAAAGCGCGAAGCACATGAGGGGAAGAGAAGTCTCTTTTAAACTCGTCTACGTCTAATTGTAATTCGTGCGCGATATCCATTAAAACATCAAATGATGTAATATCACGTGTTTGTAAAGAAGCATATAATAATAATTTGGATAAAAAGCGGAACCCGGCACGTTTACCTTGGAACTCAGCTGCTTTGATCGCTAAGCTCGGGAACGATAAGTGACGCTCTTCGCAATATGGATTTTCACAGCTAATACTTTGTGCTTCCATGTTCAGTGTGCGGATGGAAGTTCGTAAGACGATTCGTAATGAAAAATATTGTTCATAATCTACTTGGAGACGTCGTAATAACGGTTGTAAAGATAAACAATCAGAACAGAGTGGATCGATAAAAATATACATTTCAATCGGAGGCGAGCATCGATTTACCGATGCTCGACGTTCCGAAGAAGTTGCCTGCTGATTCACGTCACATCCTCCTCCGGTGTGTTAATCATATGATGTGCGGTAATGACGAGACGTTGGAAGTAAAATTCGCGTAATTCGCCGTCTAAGCCAACTTCATCCATCGCTTCACTCATACATTCGAGCCATTCTTGTGCACGAGTAGGAGTAATTGGAAATGGTAAGTGTCGGCGGCGCATCATCGGGTGTCCATGTTCTTCTGTAAATAGTTGCGGACCACCGAGAAATTGTGTTTGAAATTGCTTTTGTCGTCGAGCCGTTTCAGTTAAATCGTCCGGAAAAATTTTCGATAAATTTGGATGTTTTGCAACCTTTTCATAAAAAAGGTCGATCATTTGATGAAGACGTTCTTCACCGATGGCCTCATATGGGCTAACAGATTGTCGCATATCGTAACAAACTCCTTTATTAACGCTTGTAGTCGTATTTTATCAACGAATAGAACGTTACACAAATAAATAGCCTACTACGAAAAGAAAACGGAAGAAGAACACTGTACAACGATGTTTGATATGTTAAACTAAGCGTAAGTAAAAAACTAGAATAGAGAGGGCGACAATATGCATAATCAAGTAGAAAAATTAAAGAAAAATGGTCAAGCAATTGAATTGCAATTAGAGAAGCCATTGACGGATGCAACACCGGCTGGAACGTTAATTACTGATTCAGACAATCGTTCATTCGTTTATTTGTTCGATCAAGGTGAACGATATACATATGTGCATTTCAAAGAACATACGTGGGATGCGTTAAAGGAAGTATTAAAAAATAAAGCGACTTTGAAAGTGATGATCGGCGAGGAACAATTCGTCTTACCGAATGTTGAAGAAGAGCTGACGATGTTACTCGATAATATTTATGGTAATAGCAACTATGGGGAAGCATTTACGAAAAAAGTCGAAGAGCAGTTCGATTTTTACTTTCAACAGTAGACAAAGGGAGAGAATGAACGTGATGCATTTTTCGATTCAAACACGTTATGATAAATTGTCAGAGGAACTTGCGAGTAAAGCGAAAAGTTACTTGAGTGATTTTGGTCTAGTGTACGATGAAGAAGAACCAGATATCGTTTTATCGATCGGCGGCGATGGAACGTTATTGCATGCATTTCATAAATATAGTCACCGTTTAGACAAAACAGCATTTGTCGGTGTGCATACAGGACATCTAGGTTTTTATGCTGATTGGAAACCGTCAGAAATCGAGAAGCTCGTCATTTCAATCGCGCGTCAAAGTTATGAAGTGATTGAATATCCATTGCTTGAAGTGATGATTCATTATCGAAATGAACAAGAGAGTGCGACTTATTTAGCATTAAATGAATCAACGATTAAATCACCAGGAGTGACACTCGTTGTTGACGTAGAAATGAATGGAGAGCGTTTTGAGCGTTTCCGAGGGGACGGTTTATGTATGTCTACACCATCAGGCTCAACCGCTTATAGTAAGTCACTAGGAGGCGCTATTATCCATCCGTCATTAGAGGCGATGCAGTTGACGGAGATGGCATCGATTAATAACCGTGTGTTCCGTACAGTCGGTTCGCCACTCGTGTTACCTGCGCACCACTGTTGTACGTTGAAACCTGTGAAAGGCCCTGATTTTATGTTAACGGTCGATCACTTACAAATTGTTCATAAAGATGTGAAGGAGATTGAATATCGTGTCGCTCAACAAAAAGTACGATTTGCTCGATTCCGAGCATTCCCATTCTGGCAACGTGTGCACGATGCATTCATCGATAGCGGCGTCTGAACGAGACGCTCGCTTTCATTTGACTTACTTCGTTGACGAAGAAAGCGAAGGAATTTTGTTGCGAGATTTTTTATACGAACAGCAATTGTCTAGTCGGACGTTGACTGCTGTAAAACATCGCGGAGGTTCATTACTCGTTAATGGGAAAGAACGTACAGTTCGACATACCGTAAGTAGTGGGGACTGCGTCGATGTCTATTTTCCGAAAGAGTCTCCGAATGCCTCGCTTATTCAAGAAGGAGGACATGTACGTGTCGTGAAAGAAACTTCTACGTATTTAATCGTTTATAAACCGCCTCAGCAGGCTACGATGCCTTCAAGACTCCACCCAACAGGAACGTTAGCGAACAATTTAGCTGCGTACTTAGCGAAGCAAGATGTTCCTTCAAACGTTCATATCGTGACACGACTCGATGTAGGTACATCCGGGCTCGTTTGTGTTGCCAAAAACCGTCATATCCATCATTTGTTTAGCGAACAAATAAAAAACGGAGAGTTTCATCGTTTGTATGAAGCTGTCGTTGATGGAAAAGTGCCTCATTCGTTACCGTATTTAATCGATGCACCTATTGCAAGAAAGAACACGAGTATTATCGAACGAACCGTCGATGCTTCTGGAAAAAGTGCACAGACGATAATTGAACGAAAGAAGTTGTTAGAAGAAGAAGGTAGTGTACAAACATTGTTACAATTACGTCTTCTTACAGGGAGAACTCATCAAATCCGTGTACACTTGCGTCATTTAGGTTATCCTATCATAGGTGATACATTGTACGGTGGACGTGAAACAGGTGCGCCGATGATGCTTCACTGTTCCCAATTACAATTTAAAGATCCAATAACGAAAAAAGAGATCACTGTGACGTACCCATTTGAAGAAAGTGGTAAGTCGCTGTTTTCCAACAATAGAAGTAGATAAAGGAAGGTGTCTACATGACATTTAAGGAAGAAGAGGCTGTGCTCGATGAGAACCATCTCATTCAGTTATTAGAAGAGGAAGATATTCACGCATTTCGTGAGGAATATTTTGAACTTCACCCTTATGACCGTGCTTCTTTTTATGAAAAAGCACCGAGTCATTTACGCCAGCGTCTCTACGCGTATTTATCGCCAAAAGAGATGGGGGAAATCTTTGAAGTTAGTGAGATTCCAGAGAGCCAGTATAAACATTACTTAGAGGAGATGGATACGTCTTACGCAGCGGATATGATTTCATATATGTTCGTTGACAACGCTGTAGATGTATTAAAAGAACTCGATAAAGCTCAAGTATTGAGTTACTTAACATTAATGGAAGAAGACAAATCACGAGAGATTCGCGCGGTTCTCCATTATGAAGAGCAAACAGCCGGTTCGATTATGACGACAGAGTATGTCGCGATCAGTCAAGAAGAGACGGTTGCACATGCGATGCGTAGTTTGAAAGAGCAGGCGCCGAGTGCAGAGACGATCTATTATGTGTTTGTCGTCGATGATGAAGGACATTTGACAGGTGTCGTTTCATTACGTGATTTAATTATAGCAGACGATGAAACGATCATTCGCGATATTATGAACGAACGAGTCGTTAGTGTGCTCGTGTCAGAAGATCAAGAAGATGTCGCTCGAATGATTCAAGACTATAACTTTTTAGCGGTCCCAGTTGTCGATTTTCAACAACATATTTTAGGGATTATTACAGTCGATGATATTTTAGACGTGTTAGAAGAAGAAGCATCCGATGACTACTCAAAATTAGCGGGGGTTATCGATATTGATGGAGAAGATACGAGTGCTTTTGGTGCAGCGAAAAAACGTGCACCGTGGCTGTTAATTCTCCTCGTTTTAGGAATGCTTACAGCAAATTTAATCGACCTATTTACAGATACGATTTCACAAGTAGCCTTACTCGCAGCGTTCATTCCACTCATTGCAGGTACTGCTGGAAACAGTGGTACGCAAGCTTTAGCGGTCGCTGTTCGTAAAATTGCGACAGATCGTACAGATGAATCACGTTGGAAAATGCTCATCCGTGAAGCAGCAACTGGTTTAATTACAGGAGTTATTTCTGCGGTATTCGTTATCGGTCTCGTCTATTTTTGGAAACATAATTTTATCGTCGCATTACTTGTAGGTGCTGCGATTATGGTGTCGATTTTTGTTGCGACGATTTCAGGAGCATTTATTCCGCTTCTTATGCATCGTTTGAAAATCGACCCAGCAGTTGCATCAGGTCCGTTTATTACGACATTAAACGACGTCATTAGTATTATTATTTATTTCGGCCTTGCAACGATGTTTTTAGATAAACTTGTTTAAAAAAAGCCACTCCGTGTGATTCGGAGTGGCTTTTTCTTTGAATTAAGCAATTTTTTTCGTCATCGTTCGGTGCACGATGCCAGCATCGATAAAAGGAGCAGAAATCATTTGATAGCCGAGAGTTTCATAAAAAGGAATCGCTTGTACTTGTGCATTTAACACGACTTCTTTTGCACCAAGTGTTTTCGCTTCTTTTTCTGCAGCATCAATTAATGCATGACCAATACGTTGGCTTCGTGCTTCTTCTAATACAGCGAGACGTTCAATTTTCACACGTTCCTCTTCATAAGGACGGAGGCGGATAGTACCGACAGGCTCCTCCTCGAGATAAGCGAGAAGATGGATCGCTTCATCGTCAAATTCGTCCAGCTCACGTTCTAAAGGAATTTGTTGTTCTTCGACGAAAACGATTTTACGAATTAGTAACGCATGACGTTTCATTTTTTCAGTCGTTGCTCGTTCAATACGCATAAAGAAGACCTTCTTTCTTAATATAATCGAAAGGCATAACGGATCGCTCGTGGAACGTCCGGTTGCCAATATTTCCACGTATGGTTCCCTTCAAAAACTTCAAAAAAGTGATCGATGTTTTTATCATTTAATAATTGATGAAGTTCTTTGTTCGGCTCAACGAAATCTTTAATTCCGTCGCCGCTCGTTTTCACTTTCGTTTCGCGATCTCCGACGACTTGATAAACAGTTGTCGGTAATGAGGGTTGCCAATTTTCTACTGCTTCAATCACTTTTTCATTCACAAGGGGTGAATGAAGCATCGCTTTACTGAACAATTCAGGATAACGAATAAGAGTCATTAAAGAAACAGTAGCAGCTAAAGAATCACCGATTAAACCGCGTGCTTCACGGTCTTGAATCGTCGGATACGTTTCATCGATATATGGAAGTAGCTCGGTTGCTAAAAAGTCGATATATAAGTCGTTCCGTTCTCCGTGAGGGTGATATAAGTGCCAGCGGTGTTTCACGCTATCGTAAGGGATACCGACAACGATTGTTTGTTCGATATCGCCTTCTTCTACTAAATCTTCTGTCACACGTCCGATACGTCCGTATTGGACATAATCTTTCCCGTCAGATGCGAAAATTACTTGATATTCCATCATTGGAGAATATTCATGAGGTAAATAAACTAAAATCGGAAATGTTTCGTCTAATAAATCACTATAAAATGAGAGTTCATGTACTTTGCCGTATTCCAAAATTAACTCACCTTTCCAAATATCATTCGCTTTACATTGTATCATAGCTCACAAAATGTCCATAATGATGCGTTCATGATATACTAAACGAGATAATTATGTAGACTTGGCAGAAAGAGGGGAAGATGAAATATGGATCAACCAGTTCATTCAAAAGAAGTATACGAAGCGACATTACAAGCATTAAAACGCCGTAGGGTAGAGTTGTTAGATATAGCGAAAATTGTTTATGAAATGCAAGTACCTTATAGTCATGATTTAACATTAGAAGAGTGTATCAATTCCGTCGAGCGTGTTTTACGTAAACGAGAGATGCAACATGCGATTCTCGTCGGTGTAGAGTTAGATGAGCTTGCTGAGAAAAAATTATTATCGGAGCCATTACAACAACTCGTCGAAAGCGATGAAAGTTTATTCGGCATTGACGAAACGATTGCACTCGGAGCAGTATATACGTACGGTTCTATCGCCGTCACAACATTCGGTCACTTAGACAAAAATAAAATTGGTATTATCCATGAGCTAGATACGAAAAAAAGTGATCGCGTGCATACATTTTTAGATGATTTAGTTGCAAGTATTGCAGCGGCAGCAGCTTCAAGAATTGCTCATCGAACGCGAGATTTACAAGAGGAAGGAAAAACTTTTCAAGATGTAAAAGATGATGAGTGCTATAATGCATAACAAATGAAAGGAATTTAGCGGAATTCTTTTCTTTAGTTGCAATTCTATGAAAACGCTGGCAAAATAAAAGAAAGCGCTATTATTAAGGAGCATTCATATGACTACAATTATTAAATTAGACAATGTTACATTAAAAAATCGAGGAAAAACGACATTACAAAATATTGATTTTGCTGTAGAAAAAGGCGAAGAATGGGCGATTATCGGGTTAAATGGTTCAGGGAAAACGTCGCTACTAAACGTGATTGCAGGGTATCAGTTTCCAGCAGCAGGTACTGTACAAGTATTAGGGGAAACGTATGGAGATACGAACTTACCGGAATTACGTAGAAAAATCGGTTTTGTCAGCAATTCACTCGAACGCTTTTCTGATTATTATCGAAATGAGCGAATTGAGTCGATCATTGCGAGCGGTAAATACGCAAGCTTCGGATTGTATGAGCCGTTACAAGAAGAAGATTGGCAAACGGTAGACGAATGGTTAGAAAAGTTTGGTCTTATGGGATACAAAGGTCAAGCATTAGCTAATTTATCAGAAGGTGAGAAGCGTCGTGTGTTAATTGCGCGTGCGATGATGAATGAGCCGGAGATTTTACTACTCGATGAGCCGTGTTCAGGACTTGATATTTTAGCGAAAGAGCAGTTTTTAACATCCCTTCGTTCTGTAACAGAGGAAGGGTGTCACGTTATTTATGTAACACATCATATTGATGAATTGATTCCGGAAATTACACATGTCTTATTGTTAGACGATGGAAAAGTTGTCGCGAAAGGACCGAAAGAAGAAATTTTAACAGACGGTCAATTATCAAAAACATTCCACATTCCAGTAACTGTTGAATGGGAAGATGAACGCCCTATTGTGAAAGTACGCCGACGTTCATAAAAAAGAGGCTTGGGATTAGTTCCCGAGCCTCTTTTTCTTATGCTAAAGAATTAACAAGTGTTACGAGCTCTGTTAAGCTCTTTACTTCATAAGTCGGTGCGACTTCTGCTGTCATTTCAGCATCGTCACGATTGATCCATACGTTACGCATATTCACACGTGATGAACCTAAAATATCCGTCATTAAGTTATCTCCAACCATTAAAGCTTCATCAGCTGTAATGTCTGCAATTTCTAAGACGTGTTCGAAAATCGATGCATCTGGTTTTCCGATGCCGAAATCTCCTGAAATGACGATATGTTCAAAGTAAGGAACGAGTTCAGGAGTAAGTTCAAGCTTCGTATTTTGTAAGCTTGGAGAACCGTTCGTTAACATGATC
>JASLGI010000014.1 GCA_030149685.1 Bacillaceae bacterium
TCTGGTAAGAAACGATCCGAAATGTAACGGTCTGATAATGTCACCGCTGCTTTTACCGCTTCATCCGTAATTTTCACTCGGTGATGCGCCTCGTATCGATCGCGAAGCCCTTCGATAATTTGCACCGCTTCTTCCGGTGTCGGCTCATCAACTTGTACGGGTTGGAAACGACGTTCAAGCGCTGCATCTTTTTCGATATATTTACGATATTCATCGAGTGTTGTCGCTCCGATACATTGTAATTCACCACGTGCAAGCGATGGTTTTAAAATATTCGATGCGTCAATTGCACCTTCTGCTCCACCTGCACCGATCAACGTATGCAATTCATCGATGAATAAAATAACATCGCCTGCTTCTTTAATTTCTTCCATTACTTTTTTCATTCGGTCTTCAAATTCCCCACGATATTTCGTTCCTGCGACGACTGTTCCCATATCGAGGACCATGACGCGTTTATCGCGTAAAATTTCAGGCACTTCATTATTAACGACTTGAAGCGCTAATCCTTCAGCAATTGCTGTTTTACCGACGCCTGGCTCTCCGATCAATACCGGGTTATTTTTCGTACGGCGTGCTAATACTTCAATCACTCGTGTAATTTCATGTTCGCGCCCAATGACAGGATCGAGATCTCCTTCACGCGCCATCGCTGTTAAATCGCGTGCAAGACCATCGAGTGTCGGTGTATTAGAGCTTCCTTTTGCGAGATTTGTTGCTTTTTTCCCCGTAGGAATTCCTCCAGATGTTCCGAGCAATTGTAATACTTGTTGACGTGCTTTATTTAAACTAATACCTGCATTGTTTAACACACGTGCAGCGACCCCTTCGCCTTCACGGATCAACGCAAGTAAAATATGTTCTGTTCCTACATATGAGTGGTTTAAACGGCGAGCTTCAGCGAGTGATAATTCTAATACTTTTTTCGCTCGCGGTGTATATTGAACGACAGGCTCTACTTCTTCAGAACCTGTACCGATTAATTCTTCAATGCCTTGTTCCATCTCGGAGAAAACGACACCACTTGCTTCAAGTGCTTTTGCGGCAATGCCTTCCCCTTCACGCAAAAGACCAAGCAAAATATGTTCGGTACCGACTGCTCCGTGCTTGAGACGAACCGCTTCTTCTTGTGCTAAGCGCAACACTTGTAATGCTCGTTGAGTAAAGCGTTTGTACATCATATAATCTCTCCTTTTCCTTTTGTCACTCTTTTTTGACTATCTTTGACCTTAGTATACTTCATTCGAATTTCACATGCAATGGAGACGCTCATTCGTTAGTAGCGAGACGTTCACGGAACAATTGTGCACGTAAATAATCTCGTTGATAAGGTGTTAATTCTTTTTGCGCATACCGTTGCAAAATACCTGGTTGCATAAAAATGAGCAATTCATTTAAAATGTGACGATCGATTTCTTTTACATAACCGAGTTCAATACCGAGCCGAACATCGGACAATAAATTCGCCGCTTCTTCTGACGGGAGTAGTTGACTATAACGTAAAATTCCATACGCTCGACCGATACGATCACTTAACGCAATTTCTGAATGCTTTCTCATACTTTTACGCATATCACGTTCGTGAGCAATGAGCCGTTGAGCAATATTTTCTAATTCGCGAATCGTTTCACCTTCGCTTTTACCGAGCGTCGTCTGATTCGAAATTTGATAAATATTTCCTGCTGGTTCACTACCTTCCCCATAAACTCCGCGGAAAACAATCCCGAGACGGGAAATCGCTGGAATGAGTTCTTTCATATGACCCGTCATCGATAACGCTGGTAAATGCATCATCACCGAAGCGCGAAGTCCTGTTCCCGTATTCGACGGACAACTCGTTAAATAACCGAAGCGTTTAGAAAAAGCATAAGGAAATACCGCTTCAATTTCATCATCAATAGCACTCGCCCGATCGTAGGCTTCTTGTAACTGAAAACCTGCATCAATTCGTTGAATACGTAAATGATCTTCTTCATTGATCATAATGCTCGTTTTTTCATCCTCTGATAACAGGAGCGCTCCTTCTTCACTTTTCGCTAAATCAACACTCATCAAATGTTTTTCAATGAAAATTTGGCGATCTAAAGGCTCCATCACCTCGATTAAACGGACTGTTAAAGGCTCTTTTAACTTTGGCGCAATCGCGGTCAATTGATCACGAATTTGCCACGCTTCTTCTTTCGAATACATCGTTGGAAATCGAGCATCTTCCAAATTACGGGCAAGACGAATTCGCGTTGACAATACGATATCATTCGACTCCCCCTCATCTTTCATCCATCCCGACATCATTTCTTCAAGAAAGTCCTTCATCTTGCTCACCACCTTGCTGACTCTGACGACGATTTTCTTCTGCTTGTAACATCTCTTTTAATTCTTGTTCAATCGTATAAATTTGATCGCGGATCGTTGCAGCACGCTCGAACGCTTCTTTTTCGACCGCTCGTTGCATCTCTTCACGCAACTTTTCTATTTGACTTTCCAATGCATAAGAAGCGCTAAAGTGCATCGGAAACTTCCCTCGATGTTCTATATGTCCGCCATGCAATTTCGTTAAAATTGGCGGTAAATGTTCAGCGAATGTTTCATAACAATTTGCACAGCCGAATTTTCCTCGATCGATAAATTGTGGGAAACTTAATCCACAAGTAGGACATGCTACTTCTTTTTTCGGTTGTTCTTGCGCTACTTTAGCAATCGGTCCGAACCAATTCGCTAAAAAATGAGGAACTGATAATGACGGCTCAATCGAAAACTCTGGAGAAAATGCCCCGATATCGGAGGCGCACTTTTTACATAGCTTCCGTTCTGTCGTTCCTTGCGGTGTTTCACTTTTCATAAAAACACTCGCCTCTTCTTTTTGACAGTTATCACACAACATTTTACTCACCTCAATTAGTATTGTTTTTCAAACAGTAATGTACGTATCATCGCTTCTAAAATCCGCGCGCGTAAATAGTCACGTTCAGGCAATGGTTGGAGAATCGTATCACGAGCAGTTGCAGCTAACATTAGTCGCGCCTCTCGATCAGTAATGACTTGTTCTTCATGCAATAAACGAATAAGGTCTTCGGCAACTGTCGACGATGCACCGCTTTCTAACTCTTCTAATGCATGATTTAAAACGTCAAACTTCGAATGCATCTCTATGCGATAAATCCGGATATATCCGCCTCCTCCTCGTTTTGATTCCACGCTATATCCTCGTTCGACAGTAAACCTCGTATTGATGACATAATTAATTTGCGAAGGGACGCATTGAAACTTTTCAGCGATTTCACTCCGCTTAATTTCTGCTTTGCCACGTTCACTTTCTTCAATTTTATCTTTTAAGTATTGTTCGATAATATCTGTCACACTTTTTCCCATCATCATACTCTCCTTCCTTTCCATTGACTTTGACTATCTTTGACTATATTATATACCGTCTAATTCGCTCGGTGCAACTGAATTGCTCGTTCCATCTCCTCTTTTCTTTCTTCTATATAGATAGTAGAGGTGAGCATCAATGAATGAAGAAAAACGACTCCTATTCGAATCACTCATGGAACAATTGTCCGATGAATGGGCCTCTTGG
>JASLGI010000086.1 GCA_030149685.1 Bacillaceae bacterium
GGGTGGGCCACTTGCCACGATTTCTCCTTCATGATTTAGCAAAACGACGCGATCGACGAAGTCTTCGAGTAAGTCAATTTTATGTTCAACAATAATCACTGTCTGATCATGCGTGAGTCGCTTCACTGTGTCCCAAATTTGTTCTGTTCCTTCTGGGTCGAGTAAAGCAGACGGCTCATCGAGAAATAATACATCCGGCTCTAACAATAAAACAGAAGCGAGTGCGAGACGTTGCTTCATCCCTTGTGATAAATCTTCAATTAACATGTGGGGGTCATCTAACTCTAAGCCGACGAGCGCTAACATATGGGCAATTTTTTCATCCATCTTTTCTCTCGGGACTTGTAAGTTTTCTAAAACGAAAGCGAGCTCTTCATCAACAAAAGGCATCGCAAATTGTGTATCTGGATCTTGGAAGACATACCCCCACGACGTTGGTAAGTGAGCATCATCATAGACGATCGGTACTTCTGTAATCTTCGGAATAATACCACTTAACACTTGAAGTAAAGTCGACTTCCCACTTCCACTTGGACCGAGTAACAATACTTTTTCCCCTCGAGAAATAGTAAAGGAGAGATCCCGAAATAATAGGGAGTCCTCTCCTGGAAATTTCAATCGAAGGTTTTGTACGTAATACATAAAAAACCTCCTACCTTAGCTGATCATATTCACTTTTATCAACAGGACGTAATGAATTTGTAACGCCTGTACGTTCTAATGCTTTCACAATGTAGTAAGCAAATACTCCAGTGAAAACAAATGCACTGATCGTACGCAAGCCATATTTCACAAATAACGCCCATGGCTCGTAAGCAATATAACCATACACTACGTCTAAAGCAAATCCTGCAACGAGTGAACCGATTCCTGCAAGACCTGCAACAATCATATCAAAACGACGATAAGCAAATAACATGAAAACAAGTTCTGCTCCTAGTCCTTGTACAAATCCGTATAAAAGTGTTTGTAACCCATGTCCCATTAAAGCAGAAAGGCTCGCTGCATCAACACTTGCGAGTAAAGCAACTCCACGCTTACGAAGTAATAAAAAAGCAAACGGGCCAACCATGAACCACATACCATAAATCAATTGTTTACCGACTGGTAAAAATCCGCCGACGACTCCGTATAAGCTATCCCAAAAACGCATAATAATTCCGAAGACGACACCGAGCATAATCGTCACTAATATATCTGTAAATGTTAATCGTTGTTTCATCTCTTTTCCCTCCTTTTATCCAATAAAAAAACTGCCTTTTGCTCAGCGCAAAAAGACAGTCGTCCCCTGTAAAAGTCTCTACGCTAGCATTACCTAGATCAGATTGACGGTTCGTCGTTTGACGTCTCAGCAAAAAGCACCCGTTTTCTTATATTCATTTCATTCATTATAACAAATGTGTCGAAAGTTTGAAAGCCTTCCAAAAAGAAAGAAAAAAGCCGACAATTACCGAAGTAACTGTCGACGATTTCTATTATTCTGGCTTCGTTGCAAGTTTTAACGCTTTCGCTGTTGAGAAATGAACTTCATCGAATAACTCTTGGTTATCTACGAGTGATTCACCGTATGATGGAATCATTTCTTTAATGCGTGGCTCCCATTCATCCATATGTTGTGGGAAACAACGCTCAACGACATCTAACATCGCTTTTACAGATGTTGACGCACCTGGTGATGCTCCGAGTAATGCAGCGATCGTGCCGTCTGCTGACGTAATAATTTCAGTACCGAACTGAAGTTTACCTTTTTCAGTTTCTGTATCTTTAATTACTTGTACACGTTGACCTGCAATGACGAGGTCCCAGTCGTCACCATTTGCTGTTGGGATAAACTCACGTAATTGTTCAATACGCTCATCTTTTGATTGAAGTAATTGTTCCACTAAATATTTCGTTAATGGAATGTTTTTCGCTCCTGAAGCGAGCATTGTGAAGACGTTATTTGGCTTCACTGAACCGAGTAAATCTAAGTTTGAACCTGTTTTTAAGAACTTCGGTGAAAATCCAGCGAATGGTCCGAAAAGTAATGTACGCTCGTTATCGATATAACGTGTATCTAAGTGTGGAACAGACATTGGTGGTGCACCCACTTTTGCTTTTCCGTACACTTTCGCATGATGTTGCTCTACTACTTCTGGGTTGCGACATACTAAGAAGACACCACTTACAGGGAATCCTCCGATTTGTTTACTTTCAGGAATATTCGTTTTCTGAAGTAATGGTAAGCTTCCGCCCCCACCACCGATGAAAATGAACTTCGCTTTACGGTATTCAAGTTTGCCATCTTTTGACACAACTTTTACTTCCCAAAGCCCATCAGATGTACGTTTAATATCTTTTACTTCGTGGTTATACTCAACGTTAACACCATCTGCTTGTTCTAAATGTCCGAACAATTTACGTGTAAGTTCTCCGAAGTTAACGTCAGTACCGTAGTCAACTTTTGTCGCTGCCATCGGTTCTGTTTGTGTTTTACCTTCCATCATTAAAGGCATCCACTCACGTAATGTTTCCATATCTTCCGCATATTCCATACCTTCGAATAAAGGATTTTTTGAAAGAACTTCGAAACGTTTACGTAAGAAGTTTACATTCGCATCTCCTTCAACGAAGCTAATATGAGGTAATGGCATGATGAACTCTTGTGGATCTTGAATTAAATCCTTTTCCACAAGGTATGACCAAAATTGACGTGAAATTTGGAACTGCTCGTTAATATTGATAGCTTTCGTCGCATCAATTGAACCATCTGCCTGTTCTGGCGTGTAGTTTAATTCACAAAGTGCTGAGTGACCTGTACCTGCGTTGTTCCATTCGTTTGAACTTTCTTCACCTGGTTTGTCTAACTTCTCATACACTGTAATATTCCAATCTGGCTCTAACTCTTTGAGCAGTGTTCCCAAAGTTGCGCTCATAACTCCAGCACCAATCAAGATAACATCTGTACTAGTATTGCTCATTTT
>JASLGI010000095.1 GCA_030149685.1 Bacillaceae bacterium
TTTGACGCCCACCGAGAAAATATTCTTGTAAAAAGTTATCGGATTGTCGAACTTGTCGGTTCGCCCAAACGCCGATACCGAAAATGAGAAGAAGGAATAAGACGAATGGAATAATGACTTGCCAATGAATCATCGCTCATCCTCCTCTTTCTCATCGTCGAACGGAACGTCTGTAAAGAAGAACCGAATGACAACGATAAGTAATAAAATCATAAATACTGTTCCTGCCATCGTGCTATAGAAAAACCAAGCAGGAAAACCGAGAATATATGTATATTCTTCGGGGTCTTTACTACCGAGTCCGTAAGCAAAACCGAACCAAATAGCAAAGTTAATGAATACAAGTCCGATACCGATAAGAGCTTCTTTATTAGCGATACGGAAACGAGGATCTTGTTTCATTGAATAACCTCCTTTAATAATAGTGTATGCTCGCATAAGTAATGAGATTTTCCTAAAAAATATCCCTTACTAATAAACGTTTGCGAATGAACGAAATAAACGTTCAGTCACAAAGCATACGTCGTCATTGTACACATTTTCGACATAATTGAAAAGAGGAAATGTAGGAAGAAGAAAAAAATTGAGTAAGAACATAAAAAAGTTCTCTCAAGGACTTTCTTCATCTTGCTCTCATCGTCAACATATGTTATTTTTATTGAAAGCGTTATCATCAGATGACTGAATATAAAAATAATTGAAACATCTGATGGGTGAGAGATAAAAGGGGGATTTGTATGTTATTACTCGTTTCACTACTTGCAATTATTGCACCGCTATTCTTTTTAGTCATTTTACGAATGCCAGCGCTAAAAGGAATGGCATTGAGTGCAGTAATTGTCATCGTGGCAAGTTATTTCATTTGGGGGATGCCTTTTGATGTTATTAGTGCGTCGATTGCTCAAGGGATACATAAAACATTGACAATTTTGCTCATTTTATTCGGAGCCGTTTTATTGTTGAATACGTTAACACATACAGGTGCTGTCGATCGAATGAATGTAGGGTTTCAAAACTTATCGAGCGATATGCGGATTCAACTCGTCATCGTCGGTTTTTTATTTAGCGCATTATTAGAAGGAGCATCAGGATTTGGTGCACCTGCTGTTGTCATTGGTCCTTTGCTTTATGCTCTAGGCTTTGCTCCGATGGCAGCTGTCGTTCTTGCACTCGTTGCTAATAGTACTCCTGTACCGTTTGGAGCGGTTGGAACGCCTTTGGTTGTCGGGTTAAGTAATACAGAAGGAGCAAGTCCTGCGCTTTATCAAGAAGTGGCGATGCATGTGACGACATTCGATTTATTTTTAGGAACGTGGATGCCACTTTTATTAATAGGTATTGCAGTTCTCTTTTTTGGGGGAAATAAAAAAGGCCGATTCATCGTGGAGATGATTCCGTGGGCATTCATCGTTGGACTCAGTTACACACTTTCTGCTTATAGTTATGCTTCTATTTTTGGTCCAGAATTCGTCTCTATTTTAGCGCCACTTACAGGACTCGTCGTTGCGACTTTGATGACACACTTCGGTGTATTCGTTCCAAAAACTCCGTGGAAAGAAGCAAAACGTGAAGATTTTAGTGTAACACCTGTCAGCGGAGAAATGAGTTTGTTTCGTGCATGGAGTCCGTATATAGTCGTCGTCAGTTTATTACTTATTACGCGTCTCGTCCCATCGGTGAAAGAATGGACGCAGTCGACACTTGATTTTTCATGGCATCATATTTTCGGCTTTGATGAAATTACATCTGCTTGGCAAGTATTATACTCACCAGGTACTGTGCTCGTCATTAGTGCATTGTTCGCGTTAGTCGTTCAACGGGGCTCGATAACAATATTGAAACGGGCGAGTAAGGAAGCGATCACTTCTCTCGTGACAGCGGGAGCGACATTATTATTTACGTTATCGCTCGTTCAAGTGTTTACGAACTCAGGAATTGGAACGTCGCTAATGAGTATGCCTGATTATATTGCAGAGACTTTAGCGACACATTTTGGTGCTATTTGGATGCTCGTTGCACCGACACTCGGACAGCTCGGAACTTTTATTACAGGGAGCGCAACAGTTTCGACATTGACGTTTTCACCGATTCAAGAAAGTATCGCCTTACAATCAGGTCTATCAGTCAGTGCTGTTCTTGCAGGACAAATGCTCGGGGCTGCAGCAGGAAGTATGATTTGTGTCCATAGTGTCGTGAGTGCTTCTGCAACCGTCGGTTTATCTGGAAAAGAAGGCGATATTATTCGAAAAACGTTATTACCTTCTTTCTTATATACATTTGGAGCAGGAATTGTCGGAACAATATTTTTATGGATTGTAGGGTGAGAAAGTGAAAAAACGAATTGCAGAACAGATTTTTGACCAAATGCGTGAAAAAATTGAACGAGGAGAATTGCAAGGAGGAACACGTCTTCCGTCTGTTGAACAATTAGCCTTTCAATTTGACGCAAGTCGCTCAGCAGTGCGTGAAGCGATGAGTGCTTTACGTGCCTTACGTTACGTCGACATTCGTCAAGGGGAAGGAACATTTGTCGCGACATTTGATACAGGGAATTTTGCACATCAACTTTTTGAACATGTCGCTTTATCTGATCGACAAATTCGCGAGATGTATGACGTTCGTAAAATGTTAGAAGTCGGTGGAGCAAAACTTGCTGCTGTTCATCGCACGGATGAAGACTTAAAGAA
>JASLGI010000115.1 GCA_030149685.1 Bacillaceae bacterium
CAATCTTTTTCCCGTTGTCATAAATAGCTTCAATTTTGAATGAAAATGTATCATTTACTAAATATTGATCACGTGTCGGCTGTGAAAATTGTAATTTTTTCAAGATTGGTTTTTTCCCTTTGTAATCAAACGTTAAGCGCATACGTTGATAGTCCGGATTACGAGGTGTAGGGTCTTGGAAGTAAATTTTTGTTTCAATTGCTCGGTTGTTCGTTGCTACTGTACTTGCAACGCGTCGCAACTGATTTCGATCAATTTCTTTCGGTACGTAAATGATTCCTTCATCTTCATAAAGGTCAATTTGTTGTTGGAAATAAGGTACTGCATTTTCAAGTGATTGAATTGTGATTCCGTTAGGTAAGATCTCATTTAACAAGTTAAAATGATGGATATTTTCTAAATGTTGTTTGTAGTTGCTCGTTGCTTTTGGGTAAGGACGGTCGTATTTATTTAATCCGCCATCTGTCCAAAAGTGTGTTTTCTTTAAAACTTTATCACTTAACATATAGTAGTTGTAAAACACACTGTCAGCCGATGCGTTGATCGGGTCATCCCATGTCGTATCTAAGTGGTACCATTTTCCATCGACTTGTACCATATTCCATGCGTGTCCTACTTTGTTAGATGTTCCGCTAATTAAGCGAGCAGGGATGTCGACTGCTTCTAACAATTTAAATGTAAGTGTTGAATATCCACTACATAATGTTTCTTTCCGTGTTAATGCATGGAAAGGGGTATTGTATTCTTGACGCATTGTACCATCATATTCTACGTTTAAGACGACATAATCATGAATTGCTTTTACTTTGTCATGATCGCTTTTTGCATTTTGTGTAATGATCGGTGCAAGACGTTTTGTTTCTTTTTCAACGTATGCTGCTTGGTCTTTTGTCATGCCGTATTTATGGTCGAATGTTGCTTTAATTGAAGTTGATGTAAATGTATAACGAAGACTATATCCGCGCGCGTCGTAAGCGAGATATTCGTCTTGATTGTACGCAGCAATTACTGCTTTAAAAATTAATTTATTTGCATCGACACTTGATGTAATTGGGTAATCAAAAGAATATGCGGAGATTGTGAATGTTTGATTTCGTTGTTGAATGTTCTTTAAAAACTCTTCACTTAATTGGTGAATGATTTTTTGTTCTTGTCGATTCGCTGCATTGTCTGCTATGCGGGAAGGTTCAAACCAACCGTGACGTTCAGCTTCCTCTAATAATTCTTCTTCAGTAATTGTGATTTCTTTTTGTGGTGGTCCTTCCGCTTGAACAAATGTTACTGGAAGTAAAAAAAGTATAACTATTGATAATAAATACCAGCGTTTCATGCAATGAGCCTCCTTTAAAAAATTCTGCTATTATCTATTATAAATGATTTTTAATGAATTAGATAGGAATAAAGTTTAATAACCTTTAAAAAATATAAAGGTATGAAAGGACTAAAGAGGAATCGTTACTTTTTATGGGAATGGACGACAAAGGTATAATAAAAAAAGATAAAAAACCGCTAAAAGTTATATTTTAGCGGTTTTCTTGTTTTTTATTTTTCTTCTAAAGGTGAATAAAATGTGAAGTAACCAGTCGATGAACTTTCTAAAGAAGCTCCTTTTTCGCTCGTTACACCATCTAAATGTAGATAAAGAGGTGTGAGTGGCCATTGAGTGTTTGGTTGTAAAAGAAGTTCTTTGCCACGGTAGACGACTGTGAAATCGTTAAATGGTAAGTCGCCTCGTTCATCAAAACTTAATGTAATTGAAGATTGCCCTGTTTTTGCTACTAGTTCATTAAATAATAGTTTAATCGTTTGATCGGTTGAAAATCGACCGAGAGATGTCGGTAAAGGTCCTTCTTGTGCTTCTCTTGATGAGTACGCGACAAGTTGTGCAGATTGCACTTGTCCTTCGTAGTGCGCATGAATCGTAACATATCCACTACGGTTGAAAGTAACGATACCGTAAGGGTCTACAGAAGCGACTGGTAAGTAATCACTTTTCCATTTCACATCTTTATCACTAAAGAGAGCAACTTTATTTCTCGTATCTTTGGCAACTTTTATTTGGAAAGAAATGTTGTCACTTTCGTTCGTGTAGATCGTAATTTTCGTTTGGCCGTATCGGTGAGCACGAATATATCCTAATGAATCAATCGTTGCTACTGTAGGGTCACTTGAGTGACTGAAGTAAGGAAGCATGCCAGTAAAGTAATGACTGCCTTCTTCTAATAATAAGCCGTATTCACTATCATTGATCATTTCAATTGATGCAGGAATTGGTTCGTCTAAAGATACTGCCCGTTGAAGCGGTGTAATGTTCCAACGTGGTAAGTTTTTAGTTGCTTCTAAAGCAGCTTTTACTTGAATGAGTCCGAACCCGACCTCATCGTCACGCCCTTTATCGCTTAAATCGATGGCGCTTTCCTTTAACAATTGGATGAGAGACTCTTCAGTTAATGAAGGCTCTATTGAAAGTAACATCGCAAGCGTGCTACTTACCATCGGTGTTGCAAACGAAGTACCGTTCAGTGATTTATATCCATGATTAGGAACGGTCGTTAAAATCGATGTGCCAGGTGCTAC
>JASLGI010000143.1 GCA_030149685.1 Bacillaceae bacterium
TGTTCTTTTAATGAAGTGACCGCATCTTTCTGTCCGCGGCGACCGATCATAAATTCTGCAATGAGTACCGGTAAACTAATTAAAAACATACAAATAATGAAAAGGAAAATGAAAACACTTCCTCCATTACTGCCGGCCATATATGGAAACTTCCAAATCGCACCGAGTCCGATCGCACTACCTGCAGCTGCAAGCACGAAGCCTAGTTTTGTTGCAAACTGTTCTCTTTGTTTCATATACTTTCTCCTAACTCCGAACAACTATTAAAAAAGTTCATAGTATCTATGATAACAAATAAACTTTCGATTTTCACGTCTTTTCAAATAAAAAATCCGCCCCTTTGTAAAAGGAACGGATTTTGTATCAATTATTGAAATAACGGTAATAATCCTTGAACGAATATGACGGCGATTGCTACCGGAACGAGGTAACGGATCGATAAACGCCAAGCATTGTACCAAAATGGTGAGACGTTCAATTCTTTTTCGGATACTTCTTTTGAATAATAGTAACCCGCAAAAATTGCAATGAGGAAGGCACCGATTGGCATTCCGATACTATTTGTCGCAAAGTCGACGAATTCGAAAATCGAACGGCCTAAAATTTCAATATGCGATAAGACGCCTGCTGAAAGTGCGCTCGGTACACCGATTGCGAAAATGATCATTCCGACAATCCATGTCGTACGTACACGTCCTTGACGTTTTTCTCCTAAGACGACCGATACGACTGTCTCAAGTAAAGACATCGCTGAAGTCGCTGTCGCAAAGAGTAATAAAATGAAAAATAAAATTAAAAATAACGTACCAAATGGCATCTGTTCAAATACCGCCGGTAATACGACGAAAACGAGTCCCGGCCCTGCATCTGGTTCAAAACCGAATGAAAAGACTGCGGGGAAAATAACGAGTCCTGCAAGTAATGAAATGAAAATGTTCATCCCGGCAACCGTGACTGCCGTACTTGCGATATTTTCTTTTTTCCCTAAATACGAAGCGTATGTAATCATAATTGATATACCGACACTTAATGTGAAGAACGCTTGACCGAGAGCGAGTAACACCGTTTCCCAGTTTAAGTTCGACCAATCCGGTACGAACATGAAGCGCACACCTTCCATCGCGCCATCTAATGTTAATGAACGAATCATTAAGATGACGAAGAAAATAAATAACGCCGGCATCATAATTTTACTTGCTCGTTCAATACCGCTTTTAATTCCTGCTTGGACGATGAAAATGATGAGTAAGAAGAATGCTCCTTGTGCAATCACCATTTCCCATGGACTTTCTGTAATCTTTGTAAACAATGTCGCGTATGTTTCGCCATCTGTCGGCTTTAATGAAAACATGATCGTACGCGCTAAGTAACTTAAAATCCATCCGCCTACAACACTGTAGAACGATAAAATAAGTGCTGACACAATCATTCCGACATAACCTGTTAAATACCAAGGCGTTCCTGGTGCTTGCGTTTTAAATGATGTAATCGCGTCTTGCTGCCCGCGACGCCCGATCATAAATTCTGCAATGAGCACCGGTAAACTAATTAAAAACATACATAATACGAATAATAAAATAAATACACTACCGCCGTAACTGCCGGCCATGTATGGGAACTTCCAAATTGCTCCAAGTCCGACTGCACTTCCTGCAGCGGCTAACATGAAACCAAACCTCGACGAAAACTGATCTCTCTGTTTCATTGAATCCTCTCCTAACTACTAAAAAAACAAGATGTCCTTTATCTTATCAAAGAATGAAGCATAAATGTTTGAAAAAGTGAGAAAACTTTAATGAATTGAAGAATTTAGTTATAAAGTCACTGAAAACGTCCAATTTTCTGATAACATTAAGAAAAGTAAGACATCTCTCACTTTTGGCATCTTCTTTCGTCTACGTTATACTAACAGTAAAGGAGACGATCAAATGTATACTTTCCAATCAGATCACATTCAATTTGCCTATGACATCTGGGTTCGTCCTGAACGCATAACGTATGGTGTCAGTATCCGAAACCAACACGTCATCGTCCATGCACCTCTTGATGCACCTTTTGAACACATTCAAAGCGTTTTGCACATTCGAGCAGAAACGATTGATGCTATTTTGAAAAAACAAAGCGAACGTCGCCCCTTTTACTTTTTTGAAACGGATGAACGTTTGCCCTATCGCGGACGTTTTTACCGCCTCATCGTAGAAGAAGGAAAAGAAACGTCTTTCCGTTTTTATCAAGGGAAGTTTTTTGCAACGATCCCTTCAAAGTTGTCCAAAGAAGAACGTCGTGCAACGATCTATCCTCTTTACCGACAGTGGGTGAGCGAAAAAGGACGTAATTTCGTCAAAAAACAATTGAAGCAAATCGAACCGACTTTACCGAAGAAAGAACAAAAATATCAATTGCAACTTCCGTGGACATTGTTTATCGCTCCACCTGAAGTAGCTGAATATACGATCGCTCATGAACTCGCTCACGAACAACCGATTACTTCTAAAGAACAATATGAAACACTGATTGAACAGTGGGCACCTAAAGGACAAGTATCAATGAAATGGATCATCGAACATGGCACGTTATCCGTCTAAAACGATGACACTTCATCTCAACGATGAATCGATTCATTACATCGTCGAAAAAAGACCACGGCGAAAACGAATCGCCCTTCAAATAAAAGATGCGACATTGTACGTTTTATTGCCGAAAGAAGCACCGTTTCATCTAGCAACTACGATTGTCCACGACCATAAGCCTTGGATCGAACAACAACTCCAACGAGCGAAAGAAAGAATCATTCAAGTGCCACCTCTTTCTTATTCAACAGGGGAACGATTACTCTTTTTCGGTTTATCGTATCCACTCATCGTCCACCGAGGAGACCGGCGGACATTTTCGATGCAACAGGGGACATTTCATGCAATGATTCGTCCGACTGACCCTGCGACAATAATTCATACTATGTACCGTAAATGGGTCGAACGAAAAGCGACTCCATGGTTATATGAGACGATGAGCACACTTTCAACGACACTCGGCATAGCACCGGTAAAGGTATCTTTGCGCGAACAGAAAAAACGATGGGGAACTTGTACTTCCAAAGGGCATATTTTGCTCAATTGGCGAATTTTTTTAGCTCCACCTTCTGTCGCACGTAGTGTCATCGCTCATGAGCTTGCACATTTACGTTGGATGGACCATTCACCTCGCTTTTATGCGACACTTTTTCAACTCGACGAATCGTACGAAAAAGGAGACGAATGGCTCTCTCACTACGGGCATTTACTTTATCGTTCGACGAAGTAATTGTTCTTCTTTTTTCGTTAAGGAACAAATGTTGCCCTTTTCTTTTTCACTTTCCCATTGTGTGAAACTGCGCTTCGCTTCTCGCTGAAGCGCTTTTTTCATCTTTTTTCTTCGTTGTCGAATGACTTCTTGTGCATTCATTTAATCCCTCTTTCTTTTTAGTTTCATCCTCTTACTAGACACGATATAATAAGTGAGAAGGAAGGTGTTTTATATGCGAATCGATACGCTTATTCTCATCGTCTCACTTATCGTCTTCATCGTAAGTGGTTCGATTTTCGGATATCACTTTTTACAAAATGAGTTACGTATGCCTTATTTAATTGCTGTCGTCGTTAGTATTTTCGGTATTGTCGGACCAATCGGTTGGAAGCTCGCAGACTTCTCCGATCTCTCTTCATTAAAAGATATTTCGGACCGTTCAAAAGAGAAAAAAGACGAGTAAACAATGATGAAAAATAAAACCTAGTATCCGTATGGGTACTAGGTTTTTTGCGATGGATCACACACTATCCGACGAAGCAGGAAAATTCTGTTAAGACTGATTCGTAATCGGTTGATTCGTCTCACGTGCATGAAGAAATGCCTGTTTAAAATACGAGTAATCGATCGAGTGAACGTCATCAAATGCGGCATTCGTAATTGCATCGAGGACGGC
>JASLGI010000119.1 GCA_030149685.1 Bacillaceae bacterium
ATCATTAAATCAAACAACAATGACTCAAACATCTTTTCTCCCCCTTTTGAATGAAATATGCTTCATTCTATTACATCCCCTGAAAAATAGAAAACATTAAGGGAAATCATCTCTTCACTTTCCTTCCCTTCCATGCAAATAAACATCTTTTTCGACACAAAAAACCTAGCATCCACTTCTTAAAAAATGAATGGATACTAGGTTTTATCAAAACTTCTTATTTTTTTCGGACTTTCGGATCGTACGCAACTTTTCTACAGAAGAGGCGTTCTATATTATGCTTGAACGTAATCCGTCATTGATTCATCTGCTGCGAGTAAATCTTTTAAGTATTTACGTGCGCGGAAAAGGCGTGACTTCACCGTTCCAATCGAAACGTCCATCACTGTTGAAATTTCAGCGAGTGAGTATTGATACATATAAAAATATTCAATCGTTTCGCGATAAATATCGTCGAGTTCATCAATTTTTCGTTGAATCGCTGTTTGTAAATCCGCTTTTTCGATTTTTTCGCTCGGTGTCGGTTTATCACTCGGCACGAGGTCTAAAATCGGCACATCGAGAGATGCTGGTTGATTCATCACATGTTTGCCTCGACGTACGGTTTTACGATAACGATCGCGGAATGTATTCATACAAATCGTCGTGAGCCACGCTTTCATTTTCTCGACTTGATCGATTTGATCTTGATTGCGTACGACTTTCACCCAAACGTCTTGCATGACGTCTTCCGCTTCTTCTTTATTTTTCGTTAATTTTAATGCTAAGTAATATGTGTAGTTTCCGTATTCTTCGTAGAGTTGTTGTACTTTATCCATGTTGTCCGCCTCCGTACATTTCTTTTGTTACTCTTATTATGCGCAACTTTCAAGAAATGTACTATCGGACTATCTTTCATTTACCTTACATTTTTGTAAGGTTGTTTGGCGTGCTTACAATTATTCAGCTGCTTCTTCTTTATGGTCGTCTCGTCCTTCTGATTTTTTAATATATAAACGAGTAATTCGGCTTCGGTCGAGCGTCTCAACAGTAAAACGTAAATGCTCGTACGTCACAGAATCCCCCATACGCGGAATATGACCGAAAAGCTGCATGACGAACCCACCGACTGTTTCATTATCATCGGGTAGTTCTAATCCGCTCCACTCTTCTAGCTCCTCTAAATCGAGGCGGCCGTGACAAATGAGCGTCGTATTCGTTTCTTCATACACTAAATTTAAATCGGCATCTGTTTCATCTTCAATATCTTGACCGATCATCTCTTCAATGATGTCTTCTTGTGTCACGATACCGAGTGTGCCACCGTATTCGTCTAAAATGATCGCCATATGTTTTTTCTCCGCAAGCATTAAACGAAAGACCGTTTCTACACTCATCGTCTGCACGACGTATAATACTTCTTTATCGATGTAATCATCGATCGGTGCATCTTCATCCATCGACCATTCGATCAATTTTTTCGAATAAAAAAGACCGACAATTTTATCGATACTTTCGTGATACACCGGATAACGTGTATACGCATATTTTAAAATCGTATCACGCACTTCTTCATAACGCGCATCATGAGGAATCGCTACTACTTCTGTTCGGTGCGTCTCCATCACATCTAATACGTCTTTTTCAGGGAAATCGAGCACCCCTTTAATTCGTTCCGTCTCATCTTCTTCAAACGTTCCTTCAATCGTCGCAAGGTCTACGAGCGAACGGAGATCATCTTTCGTCAATGTCGCCTCTGTCACTGTACCTTTTGAAATAATACGGATAAAAACGTTTGTAAATAAAGAAAGAATCGCGGTTAACGGCGTTAACACGACGACGAGTAATCGGATCACCGGCGACACAATATATGCAATTTTATCTGCAAATGTAGCAGCGATCGTCTTCGGTAATACTTCTCCAAAAATAATAAGAACGACGGTTAAAATACCGGTTGCAAGTCCTACACTAAACCCGTGTTCAATCGCAATCATCGTGACGATCGTCGGCATCATAATATTGGCGATATTGTTTCCAATTAAAATCGCCGTAATCATTCGGTCCGGCTGTTGCAATAGTTCATCTAACTTCTCTGCCTTCGGATCGCCATCATTGGCGCGCGTACGCACTTTCATCTGGTTCACCGCAGTGAGTGCTGTTTCACTCCCTGATAAGAAAAAAGACATAAATAAGAAAAAGAACAATGCGATAAACAAACGCATCTCCCCCAGATTTTTTCATCAATAGTTTGATATGTCATTATACCACACGTGAAAGAAACACTGGTATAATAGATAAGATATTTCACAAAAAGGATGATGACTATGTTAAAGCAACTCGATACGTATTTTGAAGAAAATCGCGAGCGTCACTTAGAAGAACTGTATGAATTTCTTGCGATTCCAAGTATTAGCGCACTTTCAGCACATAAAGAAGATATGATGCGTGCTGCGAACTGGTTAAAAGAACATTTCGAATCACTCGGACTCGAACATGTCTCTATCGACGAAACAGAAGGACATCCAGTCGTTTACGCTGACTGGTTACACGCAGAAAATGCACCGACGATTTTAGTGTACGGACATTACGACGTCCAACCGGTTGACCCACTCGAATTATGGGACTCAGAACCGTTCAAACCAGAAATTCGCGACAATAAATTGTACGCGCGTGGAGCAAGCGACGACAAAGGGCAAGTGTTTATGCATTTAAAAGCGGTCGAAGCATTATTTGCAGTCAATGACGGCAAACTCCCAATCAACGTGAAGTTTATGATCGAAGGCGAAGAAGAAATCGGAAGCGCAAGCCTCGACACATACATCCCAGAAAATAAAGAAAAACTCGCATGTGACGCTGTCGTCATTTCAGACACAGGAATGGTCGGACGCGGAAAACCTGCGATTTGCTACGGATTACGCGGACTTGCAGGCGTACAAATCGACGTGAAGGGCCCTAAAGGTGACCTTCATTCAGGACTTTACGGAGGCGGCGTACAAAACCCACTCCATGCGATCGCATCGATTCTCGCATCATTCCGCGACGAACACGGCACAATCCAAATCGAAGGATTTTACGATGACGTCCGTGAATTAACAGAAGAAGAACGCGAAGCTTACGCAAAAATTCCATTCGATGAAGATGAAGTGAAAAACGACGTCGGTGTTGACGAATTATTCGGAGAAAAAGGGTACACATACCTCGAACAAATTTGGGCACGTCCGACATTAGAAGTCAACGGCTTACACGGCGGATTTGCAGGAGAAGGAATTAAAACGGTATTACCTTCAGAAGCGATGGCAAAAATCTCTTGCCGACTCGTTCCTGACCAAGACCCTGAAGACATTATCGAAAAACTCACGAAACACGTCGAACAACATAAGCCAGCGGGCGTAGACGTAAAAGTAACCGCATTCGACAAAGGTGAACCGTTCATCACACCATTTGATGACCCATTCATCCAAGCAGCGAGCCGTTCCTATGAACGTGTATACGAAACAGAAACAGCATACACACGCGGAGGAGGATCGATTCCAATCGTCTCAACATTCGACCAAGTACTCAACGTACCGATCGTCTTAATGGGCTTCGGACTCGACACAGAAAACTTCCACGCACCGAACGAACACTTCCACTTAGAAAACTTTGATGCGGGCCTCCGTGTCATCGGCGATTACTACTTCCAAGTAGAAGAAATGAAAAAATAAACGACAAAAAGACCGAGCGCACTTCCTCGGTCTTTTTGTTATTTGTCTTCTTTTTTTACGGACTGCTCGTTAGCAAATAATAGTACGCCGATGACGGCGAGGATGAAAAGGAAAATCGGTACTTGGTAATACCATTCATTCGGTAAAAATTTAGCGCTCCAAATGATGGAGACGATGATAATTGTTATGCCATGTGACCATTTTTCAGAGCGTGTCAGTTGTTGACGGTTGAAAAATACGACACCTGCTCCGAGTAATGGGCAAAGAATCGTATAGAGAAAAATCATATCATTGCGTAGTAACCATGAGCGTTCGTTGTTTTGTTCCATATCGCATGTTCCTTTTTTCAACAACAATACCACAGAAAAAAATGAGCCGTCCATTGTTTCAGACGACTCATTTTTTGATCATTATTCAAAGCGTGTGACGAGTTCATCAAG
>JASLGI010000046.1 GCA_030149685.1 Bacillaceae bacterium
GTCGACTAATACGTTACCGAGTACGTTATCGAGTGACGTAATTAACCCGCGATCAATTTCAACATCCATCGGTTGACCTTCTACTTCCACGCCACCTTTTGCTAAAATGTACTTCGGTGTCACCGTTAACGTTTGATTGCCACCGAGTAAACCACCGACTAAGTTATCAATGAGTAATGAATCTTGGTTCGTAAAGGCGACTTCGATTTCTTTTTTCATTAAGTCCGCTGCAGTCAACGTATATTGTACGCTTGCGACGTTCTCGTCACCTGACGTAATATCAACGACGACGCGATCGCCCGTTTTCAATTTCTTGAGACTTCCTTGGTCGATTTTCACTTTTACTTTTTCTTTTCCTGATAAAAGACCTGACAACAAATCATTCGTCGTATTTTGAAGACCTTCTACCGCTGGTCCAACGACTGGAATATCAGAAGTTAACTGTTTTAACAAATCATCAAAGACACCATCGACGAGTCCGTTTAAATTCGTTAACAACCCATGATTCACTTCGATCGTATCCGCTGCACCGTAGCGTGTCATTTCATTTTCTTTACCGACGTTACGAACGAAGACAGGTGTTACCGTGAGAGATTTCCCACCGAGTGCGAGATCTTTTAACAAGCTCGTCACGAGGTCATCCATCTCCATCGTCATCAAGACGTGACCTGCTTTCAAATCACCAGCAGTCACTTGATGTGTTATGACTTTTTCTTCTCCTTCTTTCGCACCTGCTTCACGGACGACGAGACGAACTTCATCGCCTTCTTTTAAGCGTTTTCCTTTAATGTCGACTTGCACTTCTTCTTTACCTGACAATGCTTTTGCCAATTCAATATCCGCTAAACCACCTAAAACCGGCACATCCCCGATAAATGGGAGATCTTTTAATAAATGATCCAAGACGCCGTCTAATGTTTTACCAAGTCCTTCAACGACTCCTTGACTCACTGTAATTTCCGTAGCTTCGCCGTGTTTTTCTCCAACTTGTTGACCGTCTTCTTTAAAAATAAATGTCGGTTTGACACGGAGTTTCCCTTCACCGAGGACGACGCCATTTAAAACAGAAGCGATCAATCCTTTTCCATTTTGCAACGTATGCTCCACGTATCCATTTTTCACATCTTCCGCTGTTACTGGAATCGTGATCGTCTCTGGATTTTTCCCCGATTGTGAAAGGACGAGTTGTACTTCATCGCCTGCACGTACGGTACGCAATGAGCCGTCTTCCATTACGTGTAAACCACGAATGTCCATATGAATCGGTTGTTCTCCATTTAACAATTCGTATTTCACACTATTTGTCGTAACGTCGAGCAAATCAGACACTGGGTTTAATACAGGAAGTGGAATGTTTAATAGCTCTGTATCTGTCACTTGTTTCCCATCGCGCTCTCCTGTCACCGTTAAGTCAATTGCACCGTTCGTTCCGAGCAAATTTTTCACGAGCTCTGTTCCGACTTGTAAGTTCACTGTTCCGTCGTCGTTAAAGTCTCCTTCTTGAAGTGTTATGTTTAAGAAGCTACCTAATTTTAAAACGTCTCCGATTTGTAAACCGCTACCTGGCAATACTTTTAAATTCAACAACTGATCATTTTGTGTCAATTGTTCTAAGTTTAAGTCCGGTGATAACAATCCGTCATTGAGTAAACCGAGATCGATTGCTACTTCGTATTTCGTTTGATCGTTGAAAATCGCCGGTTGAGAAATCATCGTCCACTTCACTTTGTCCCAAGTAAGTGTCACGTCGACTTCTGATACACCTACGACCGTCTTAAACTGAACAGTTTCTCCACCTTTTGCTCCTTGCGCACTCGTTACTTTTAACTGCTTGCCATCCGCAGATAAAGCAACAGTCGCATCTTTCACAGTCCCTTCAACTTTCATATTTTCCGGTAACTGAATCGCTTCATCAAATGTAAAGTTCATTTCTTTATGGTTGAAGTTTTCTGGTTTTTTCCCGTCTTTTTTATCGACTGTATAACCGATTTTTTTCAATACTAGCGCATCGATCGCTGTTTGAAGATTGTTTGTTGCAAGCTGAATTTGCTCATCGGTCGCTTTATCATCTGCCAATACGTTTTGTCCAGCTTCCATCACTTTCTTTAAATCAGTAAGTGATTGCTCCGTATAATACGTTGCATAGTCTTCTGCTACTGTTTTCGCTTCGTCTACTTTTTCTTGTAAACTTTCTTTTCCAGCCGGCACTTCACCTGCACCTAATTGAGCAATCGCATCTTCTAAGTCTTTCAATGCTTGTTCTAACGATTCTTTCGTTGCATTTGCATCATCTTTTGCCTTATTTGCTGCATCAATCGCTTCTTGAAGTTGTTCTTGTTGCTCTTTCGTTAACGCATCAATCGCATCTTGAATCGCTTGCTTCGCAACTGCCAATTGCTCCGCTTTTTGAAGCGCTTCTTCTAATTCTTTTTGCTTGCTCTCAAGAGCTTCTAATGCATCTTTTAACTTCTCATGATCTCCCGCTGCGTCTTCTTTCGCTTTGTTTGCTGCGTCGATCGCCGCTTGAAGTTCTTCTTTATATTTCTCTTCTAACTGAGCAAGTTGCTTTTCTGCATCTTTAATTGCCTGTTCTAACTCTTTCTCTGCTTGCGTCTTTACTTGTTCTCCTGCATTTTTCAATGCGGCTTCCAACGCTTCAAGCTTCTCTTGCAACTCTTTCAAAGCAGCATCTTTCTCTTTCGCTGCCTCATCTGCTTCTTTCTTTGCTTCTTCAAGTGCCTCTTTCACTGCTTGGTCTAATTTTTTCTCTGCTACTTTTTGTGCTTGTTTAACTGCTTCTTCAATCGCTTTTTGTACATCAGCTTTTGCCAATGCACTTTGTAAATCAACAATCGCCTCTTCTAAATCTTTCACTTGTTGATTTTTTGCATCAAGCGCACTTTGTCCTGCAGTAATCGCTTCATTCAATGCGTTTTGGTAAGCCTCACCTAACTGCTCCAATTGTTTCTGAGCTGCGTCTAAAACCGCTTGTAAATCATTTTTCAACTTCTGAAGCGTTTCGACTTCTTTTTGCGCATCTGTCAATGCATCAAGTGCCTCTTGTAACTTTTCGTCTGTCGCACTTTGATCATCTTTTACTTCTTTTGCTCGATCGATTGCTTCTTGTAATTGTTGCTTTAATTCTTCTTCTAATGCATTTAACTTCTGCTCAGCATCTTTAATCGCCTGTTCTAATTGCTCTTTCGCAGCATCATGATCCCCCGACGTGCCACCGTCAAGTTTTGCTATCGCATCGTTTAAGTCCTTTAATGCTTGTTGTAATGACTCTTCCGTTGCTTTTGCATCATCTTTTGCCTTATTTGCTGCGTCAATTGCCTCTTGGAGCTGCTCTTTTTGATCATCTGTTAACCCATTGATTGCCTCTTCAATGTCTTTTTTAATTGCTTCTACGCTATTCTCACTTTCATAAAAGGTGCCACCCTTTCATTTATTATGAGCCTACACCGTACGTGCGACTTTCACCGCATACGGCGTGCTATCAGTGAATTACTTAAGAAACGATAATAAAATACGTTTCATTGGATAAAGAATATACTGTATTCACTATCATTTCAATAGTGTTATTAATCTCAAAACTATGAACAACACTAATTATGACGTTTATTTTATATAAAAATCGTAATTATAAACTATCGAAAAGAAAGTAAATTATTTTAGTATATATTTTCATCTCATTAAAAAATATAATTTCACTGATAAGGCGCCTTTTAAGAAAATGAAGAAAAAATGAAATGATATTCCAATATTTCTTTCCATTTTTTCTCTCATTTTTCTAAAAAATTATAAACTTTTGACGAATTTTTGTTTACTTTCTATCTACTTTACTTCTCTTCACACTTTCTCCTTTCTTTTACTTCAAAACTCTCGTAAAATGAAGGAGGGAAAAGAGTAATGTCAATTTGGCGGAACGCTATATGCGATGAAAGTCGCACGTATAGTGTAGGCTCACGTAAGGTCGGCAAACCTGAAATGAGAATAGCAAGCCAGAAAATGGCGATGAACCAAAACCGATTGAAGACCCATCAAAAGCTTTAGGCGAACTACTCGATAAAATTAAACTTGGAGACGATCACCGACAATTCGAAGTAGATAAAACTACTTTCCTCACTTCTGAATTTGTAAAAGAAGAACGAGTTGCGCAATCTGCTAGTGATCAACGATTCATTACACAAGAAACAGCAAATGCATTTATTGACAGTGTGAATGAAGCAACGACAGCATCAAAAGAAGCAGATCAGCTGTCGAAAAAAGAATTAGAAGTAGTCGTTCGAGAATTAAATGAGCAAATTGAGCATATTCATACGGTTTTTGAACTTATTGCCATTTACTAAGTAAACCCTATCTTGGCCGATAGGGTTTTCATGTTCACTTCATTTCCTTTTTTATTCGCCGATAATTAATTAAAAGAAATTCCCTAAAGACCTGCGAAAGGAGTCGCGCTCTTGAAGAAAATCTATTTATTGATCATCACTTATGCTATGATCTTCATTATTTTTCCTCACTCCGCATCCGCTGCGGAAGAACGCCTCATTACATTCGATGGAATTGAAATTTTACCCGAACAAGAAGGTTTCTTTTTTAATGAGATTCCTTATGTTCGTCTCAGTGGCGAAACAGTACTCGCTACTTTTCAATCGAAAGAACAATTAGATTACTATGAACCAATCATTAAAGAATCACCATTCGTTTTATATGTAGAAGAAAACGCCATTCGAACAATCGAAGAAAGTATCGTACGAGATATCGCTACACAAACACAGTGGTGGAAACCTCAAATCGATGCTCTCGGTTTAGATGAATTTAAAGATATGGCCAAATACCCTGTCCAAATCGCTGTCATCGATTCCGGGGTAGACCCGAATCATGAAAGCTTGCAGCACGTCATATTGCCACATAGTTACGATTTTACGACGAATTCTTATCAAATGGTCGATTACTTAGGACACGGAACGGCAATTGCAGGGATTATTGCCGCAACCGGAAACAACCCTTACAACATTAAAGGTACCGCAGAAGGCTTCCCAGTATACGTCTTGTCACTGCGTATTATGGATGACCAAGGACGGACGAAAATCTCTCAAATCGTCGAAGCGATCGACTATGCAATCTCCCAAAACGTTCAAATTATCAATTTAAGTTTCGGTGGAGATATTCCTGTTTGGTCCGAAAAACGAGCGATTGAAAAAGCGAGAGAAGCAGGGATTATCGTCGTTGCATCTGCCGGAAATACGGCAACACTCGGTAACCCGATCAACTATCCTGCTAATTACGACGGCGTCATCGCAGTAGGAGCAACTGATGAAAAAAGAGAACGTGCACGTTTTTCAAACTATCATCCGTACGTTTCCTTCACAGCACCTGGGACATCTATTTTAACGACGATGCCGAACCATCAATATAAATCATTAAGCGGTACGTCCTTTGCGACACCGATGGTTAGCAGCACATTAGGTATGTTACTTTCGATTGACCCTTCTTTAACAGAAGAACAATTAATTCATTTATTAAAAGAAAGTGTCATCGACTTAAGCGGCAAAGGACGCGATGAACATTTCGGATTCGGCCTCGTACAAGTAGGAGGGGCATTAGAAACGACGAAACAACTGCCAAAATGGCAAGTAACTCCTCTTCATCGAGAGGTGCAGCTTGACCAACCGATTCCGACAACGATTGAAACGATCAAGCCTGGAGAGTACGGTTTACTTCTCGAACAAGGAACTGAATATTTCTCAGGAATCGTCCCACTTCTTCGTTTTTCAACGAACCCTGAAGTCGCAACCGTCGATAGCCGAGGATATATCCACGCCCATCAGTATGGCGAAACGAGTATTACGATTTATTCAAGCGAACAACAAAGTACGACTTTCCAAATTAAAGTCGCTCCAGATACGAAAAATAAAATCGCATTATTTAGCGATAAGCCTGTCGAATGGGAAAGCGACAACTTAAAAGTAGCCTCTGTCGACCCTTACGGTATCGTCACGTTCAACCGTAGCGGAGCAGTAACGATTTATGCGCAATATAGAGGACAAGAAAGAGCGGTCCAATTGTCTGCTTATTCGTTACGACCAGAAACCGAAACTCCTGTTCCTTTACTCGGACATTTCGCAATGAATGAAAATATTCGCTTGTTGTTCAATGACGATGTCATGGAATCAGATACGCCACCGATTACTTTAAGTTTTGATCAAAATGGTGACCAGCCATTTACAGATTTTACAATTACGCATAAACAACAAACATTAGTATTGAAGCCGAATGATCAATGGCCAAAATTACCTCTTTATGTTCACTTTTACAATTTAAGGAACTATAAAGGCGATTATCTCCATAAGAAAACAGATGGATATTTCACATTTTATTCACTTCCTATGGAAAATTAAAAAACACCAACAGTTAAATTTTATCACTTTAACTGTTGGTGTTTTATTTAATAATAAATATACACTTCTCACTTCCCATAAAAAACCATATTTTTATTTAGTTCTTTCAGACCTTTAATTTTATTTAAGTTACATAAACTTTACTCCTATCTTAATATAGAAAAATCATTTATAATAGATAGTAACAGTATTTTTTAAGGGAGGCCTATTGAATGAAACGCTGGTATCTATTATCGTTTGTCTTACTTTTGTTACTTCCTGTAACGATCGTTCAAGCGAACTCACCACCAACAGAAGAGATAGTCTTAACAGAAGAGGAATTACTAGAAGAGGCAGAGCGAAATGGATGGCTAGAACCTTCCCGTACCCCGGAAACGTCTGAAAGCCTGAAAGAACAAAAATTAGTTCACCAATTAAGTGAAGAGTTTTTAAAAAACATTCAACAACGTAAAAGTAACTTCACAATTTCTGGATTTACATTCGATTTTTCTATTACATCAAGAGAACAGGCGAATCGAATTATTTTCCAAGCAGTCATCGCTGCTTACAATAAAGATGAATACCTCGCTTATGATGCTCGAGGATATACACTTCGATACACATACACATCATCAAATATTTCCGCTACTTTCGACCATAAATATGGAATGACGAAAGAAGAAGCAGATTATGTAGAAGAGGAAACGCAACGACTCGCGCCAATCATTACGAAAAACGCGAAAAATGATCATGACAAAGTGAAAGCGATTCATGACTATGTCGTTTTGAATACAGAGTATGACCAAAAGATGCGTCAAGAATTTAACACACCTTACCACGCACTTAAACGAAAAGAAACATTATGTAGCGGGTACTCAACATTAACATTCAAATTGTTAGAAGCTGTTGATGTCCCTGTTCGTCTCATTAGCGGAACGTCTAACGGTGTAGGTCACGCATGGAACATGGTGCAATTAGATGGTAAATGGTATCACTTAGATACAACGTGGGACGACCCAGTAAATAGACCTGCAGACTATGTAACTTACAACTACTACATGTTAGATGATCGTACATTAAAAGAAACACACTTTTGGACACCAGGTGGTTTAAACAAATATGACCGCCCCTATCCAGCAGCATCAAGTAACTATAAACGTCACTTAGAAGATATTCATTTCTTCGATTTACTTGCAACAATTTCACAAAACAGTGTAACGTTAACGACTCCAGAAAGCGCAGTCGCTTATTTCCAACAAGAAATCGACTACTATGAAGATGACGCAGTCGTCTTCTTACCAAAAAATATGGGTCGTGACGTATTACGTAAAATAGCAACAATTACTGCAACAAACAATCGTGACGTGAAACTCTTAATGTACTTCCAAGACCCGACAAAACGAAATCCAAATTATCAACGGTTCCGCCTAACATTTGACTACCAAGGAAAGAAACCGACCGTGAAGAAACTGCAATTTGCTCAACCGAAAACGGGTTTCTTCCATGTTCATGAATCTTTCCCACTTCAAGTACAAGCAGTTCTTTCAAATGGTGAAGTGTTAGATGTAACAAAGCGCAGTGACTTTTTATTAATCGATCCGAACGATGTTGCAACATTTTCAAACGGTATGGTTCAACTCGTCCAACGTGGCACATTTGACCTTTTCGCACGCTTCAGAGAGCAAGAAGTCATTATGCCTGTTCAATCGGAGTTTGAATGGATGTTAGACAAAGATCAGTTCGATAAGTACGAAGAAAAGAAATACGATACACCGACGGATCATACGTGGACGATCGTATTCAATGACAAACTTCATCGTCACATCCAAAACAATCCACAGTTTTACGTCGTCGTATCAAAAGCAAATGGTGAAGATGCAAAAGCGCAAATCGTTACAGACTACAACGTCTTAAAAATTCATCCACCGGTCAACGGTTATGAACCAAAAACGACATATAACGTCTTTATTCATGATATTCGCAACCAATCGAACGATATCATTTCACCACCTGTCCGCTTTACATTTACGACAAAATAAGAAAAAGTCCAGAAGCATTGTTCGCTTCTGGACTTTTTTCTGTTTAATGAAGACGTTTCGAAGGTGTTCCTCCTACTTGTTGATACAATGAAGTAATTCCTTTTTTGCCTTCATAATGGTAGTAATAATCTAGTGTCGCTAAATAAATCGCACGCCCCATTTTTTGTTGTTCTTTTGGTGTTCGAATGTAGTAGTTATCGCCTTTGTTATTGATAAATCCTGCTTCAATCAATGTCGCTGGCATTGCCGTCTCACGGATGACAGCAAAATTCGCTGTTTTAACTCCGCGGTCGCGTAACGGCCATGCTTCTACCATACGATTTTTCATATAAGAAGCGAGCGCTTTCGCTGGCTTCACTGACGCTGCATTCGACGTCCCGTAATGATACGTTTCTAATCCTGTCGCACTATCATTACCTGCTGAGTTAATGTGTACACTAATGAACATATTCGCTCGTGCAGCATTCGCCATACGTGCGCGTTCAGATAAACCGACGAAACGATCATCGGTACGTGTCATCATCGTACGCATTGACGCTTCGTTGAAATAATTGTTAGCATATTTAGAAATCGCTAATGTCGCTTGTTTCTCTGTATAGCCGTGACCAATCGCACCTGGATCACTTCCACCATGACCGGGGTCAATCGCAATTAATTGATTGCGCACATAAGCAACATCCGATGTGTTTGCTGGTGCTGGTGTCGTTTCTACAGGTTGACTCGGTGCTACTGGTGGCTTCGGCGGTGTAACGATTGCCGGGCGCTCATCAGACTCAGACACGTCACCAACACTTAAATATTGCATATGAACATACCCATACTGTCCATTCGCTTGAATAAATGCCCAGTGACCTAACACTTTGTAAACCGTTACAGGTGTATTCGCGGGAATTTTAGCAATTTGAGCATACGTCGTTTTTGGACCTTTGCGCATATTTAATCCACTACCGACATTATCTTTCACATAATGGGGAACTCCTTGCAATTGTACCCCTTTCGTACGATATGTCGGATTGATCGTACGTGTTAAAAAGGCAGCGAAATCTCCGCGCTTCATTCCTTCTTTCACACCGAAATCTCCTGGACGAATTCCGTTAGCAATTCCTTGTGCCATTAAATAACTTCCTGCACGTGTAGCATTCGGAATCGCATTCCCATCTACACGGCTAAGTAATACAGCCATCTCACCACGATTTAACATTTGATTCGGTTTAAAAGTTCCGTCTTTGTAACCGGAAATAATCCCTGCATTTGCAGCCGACTGAATGTAACCGGATTCAACGCTACCTGACGTAATATCTTTAAACTTTGACCAACGTGGCGTTCCATCTAATCCGAGCGCCGCACCGATCATCATCGCCGCATGCTTACGTGTCATTTGACCTTCTGCAACATAACGCGCTGGATCGTCAGAACTTAAAAATCCTCCTGTCGATAAAAACATCACTTCGTCATACATTCGATAATTTTCACCGATATCAGCTGGCTGGGTCGTCATAATTTGTGCAGCCGTTCGTTCGGTCGGTAATAAAACGGTTCCAATGATTAAAACCGCAACGAACAACCACTGTTTCCATACTTTCATATAGCCCCTTCTTTCTTATTCGATTTTCTTCCTTCATCATACTATGCCCTACTCGGTTTTTCTACTACCCTTCCTCCTATTTAGGTCTTTAGGCTTTTTGTATTTAAAAATACTTTCAACCTATATAGATTCGAAAGTTCTCTTTTACTTCTCACACTCTTCATAAATAACAAATCTTTATACCTAATTTTTTAATAGTTAAAAAAGGGTAAATAATAACAAATTACTACCATTATTAGATAAACTATCTATATATTTTCTAAGAATTTCTCACTCTTCACTTTTTCCCTATCAAAATTTCACTCTTTATCTTATGATAAAAGATATAGTTTTTAAAGGAGCAGATATTACATGAAACGTTTTTTCACTCTCACTTTAATTGTTTTTTTATTAGCCATCTCTCCCTCTGTATTCGCAGCCGATAGTTACACAGAAGTGCATGTTACACAAGATGAACTTCACGAATTGGCTAAGCAAAATGGGTGGGACGATATCCGTCAACCACAAGATGCTTTTATTTTACCGATTGACGTATTAGCTGAAACATTGTTTACGAATTATCAAACACGAAATACTGCTTTCGAGACGACAGAAATTCCTCTTCGTCCATTACAAGAAGGAGAAACGACACTCGATCGCCAAGCACAAATTCAACAAGCGGTCTATCAAGCAGTTCGTGCAGCTGCCCGAATGGATGAATCGATCGCTTACGATTTGAGAGCGTATAAGTTTAACTTTAAATTTTGGAGTGATCGAGTCATTTTCACTTTCGATTACAACTATGGGCAAACTTATGATCAAGTGCTTTATGTAGAAAGTGAAGTCAAACGTATCGTTAACGACATTATCGACCCATCGATGAACATTCATGAAAAAATTAAAGCAATTCATGATTATGTCGTTAAAAACACTGCTTACGATGCATCGATGAATCAAGAAGTTAACACGCCATACCACGCACTGACAGATCAAAAAACGTTGTGTGGAGGTTATTCACAACTCACTTATTTATTACTAAAAGAAGCAGGCATTGAAGCGCGTATCATTAGTGGCCAATCGCAAGAAGTCAATCACGCATGGAACTTAGTAAAAGTAAATGGTGCTTGGTATCATTTAGATACGACATGGAACGACCCGCTCCCGGATAAACCTGGCCGTGTATTATACACTTATTATATGTTGCCAGACAAAGCGATGAAGAAGACACATCGTTGGAAAAATGGCGGCATTAACAATTACGACCGTCCTTATCCACGAGCAAACAGTTCTTACGTTTCACTTTTACAAGAAGAAGGATTTTTCCATACGTTATCTTCTCTTGAACGCCCAATAACAAAAGTACATACTGCTGATGAGCTTGAAAACATCGCTCTTAAAGCGGTCAATCGCTACGAACCTTCAGTAACTGTATCTTTTCCTTACGGCACGATTACAAAAAAAGAAGTAAACGATATTGCTGCTAAACTCCTTGACCGACCGGCACTCATCGTTCGTTATTCTTACACAGAAGCACCTCTTCATTACTCGCACATGAATGAAGCGACTTTTTATTTTGAATACGAAAATGCACCGACACTCGTTTCTTTAGAGTGGCACGGTATTCATCATCAAGTATTTGAAACATCGATCAACGATACATTGCCTCTCCATTTAATCGCTACGTGGGATAATGGTCAGCAGCGCGATGTTACGAAGTTTTCTGACGTCGCCATTAAACAATCAACCGTCGTTGCCGAGCGTAAAGGACAAAGTATTCATTTCTTCGACGAAGGAGTGATCAATGTATTAAGCACATATTATGATCAAACGATTGCTCACCAAATTCATGCACAAGAAGAAACAGAATGGCATATCCCTGAAGAATACCAACCGTATATCGAGGAAACATTAACGACGACAGACGCGACAAAAGAATGGTCTCTCGCATTTAACGAACCGGTCAGAGACGAAAGCGAAATCATCATTCGTTCAATCGACCGAAACGAAGAAGTCCCTTTCAAAACGAAACAAGTTGAAAAGAAAGGCATGCCGACACTCGTCATCCGACCAGATTCTACTTGGGAAGAAGGAAAATATGTCGTCTTCTTAAAAGATATTCAAAGTACACAACAACCTGCTCAATCATTAGCATATAAATATTACTTCACTTTCGAAGTGACACTATAACGAAAAGAGGCCCGAGTTTTCACTCGAGCCTCTTTTTTCTATCATTTATTGATCATCTGAACGTTTTTTCGATGGACGGAAATAAACAACTAATCCTCCGAGCATCGCTAATAAACCAGATAGCCAAGCCCACATCGATACTTGTTCATTCGTTTGTGGTAATTTGCTTTCTTTTTGTACAACTTGATTCATCTCTGCTTGTTGTGATGACGAAGAAGTATTCGTCGTTGTCATACCTTCTGTCACAGCCGGCGTTGAATCTTTCTCTACAACTTGTCCAAGAGTGTCATCATTCTTTTCACTCGTAGAGTTAGTAGAAGAATTGTCCTCACGTTCTCCTTCACCACTATAGTCTAACGGATAATCGCTAGGTTCTTCCGGCAATGAAGGTTCTTCATTGTCGTTATTGTCTCCTGGATACTGCGGAGATTCTTCTGGCGCTGGAGTAGGTGTCTCCTCATCATCGAGATCTTCTTCTTTTTCGTTATCTTGATTGACGATATCTTCTGGCGCTATCCAACCACCGCCGCCTCCACCACCTGTAGATGGTTTCTCTTCAGGTGTGTCTTTTCCATCTTCGGATGAATTGTCTTCACCTTCTGTTGAGCTACCGCCACCTGTAGATGGTTTCTCTTCAGGTGCGTCTTTTCCATCTTCGGATGAGTTGTCTTCACCTTCTGTTGTGCTACCGCCACCTGTAGATGGCTTCTCTTCAGGTGCGTCTTTTCCATCTTCAGATGAATGGTCTTCACCTTCTGTTGAGTTGCCGCCTCCTGTAGATGGCTTTTCTTCAGGTGCGTCTTTTCCATCTTCGGATGAATGATCTTCACCTTCTGTTGAGCTACCGCCTCCTGTAGACGGTTTCTCTTCAGGTGCATCTTTTCCATCTTC
>JASLGI010000159.1 GCA_030149685.1 Bacillaceae bacterium
GAATTCACTTGGTCTTTTACTGTTCCTTCGATATCAAAAGATTCAATGACTCGACCGAACTGTTTCTCTGCTTCTACGAACGCATAATCAACGACTTGCGGCACGACCGTATGTTCATACCAATCGCCCCCTGTTGGCCAATATGCACGTAATGGAACGTCGAGACGCTCCTCTAAATTCAACGTACGAACTGCATATTGTTTTAAAGATGTTCGTACATCTCCCCAAGGGAAATCTCCGAGTACTTCTTCTACACGGCGATGCTTCATACGATACCATTCATTTGATAAAAAGTCTTCTAGTAAGTGCGAAGTATTTTCTGCTCGAAGAAACTTTAGTGCTTCTTTTTGAAACTTGCGAACGAGTGTATCGGAATCACCGAAAAGCATTTGAGCCATTTGACCGAATGTTCCTTTCGATGCTAAAAATTCATTGAGCATCGCTTGAATCGCTTCATATCCTTCTTCTGATTGGACAAACTGTTCTCCACGCGTCAGTAACGCTTCTGACCACATCGGAATCCGGTCGTCGATTTCTACTAAAAAGCGTTCGGGAACGACTCCTTCGATTGTGTCATTCGTTAATCGACGCTCGACATCTATTACTTTGTCATCGATCCACTGTTCGATTTTTTGTTCAACTTCAGGAATGACGTGAGTTGCATTCGCTCGTTCTAACCATTCATTTAATGTTGCTTCAGAATCGAAAATATAGGTGCGACCTTTTTTTGTTAAAAATTGCGCCATCTTTTCTGCATTTTCATTCGTTAAAATTTTTTCTCGTAATAATTCCGGTGTTAATAAATAGTGCGCAACCGTACGACCGAGCTGTTCAGCTAATTCATCCCGACGCTTCGGAATAAGACCAGGTGTAAATGGCACTTTCCATTTCCCGATATATTTTGCATGATGCGGGCGAAAAAGCATCGTAATTGCGAGCCGGTTCGTTAAACTACCGATGATCGCACCGACTGCCGCCATAAATAAAATCGTGCCGATTATTTTCATCATAATATCCTCCTTAAGTTCGAGACAACTTCATCTTGCCAAAAACGATAAAATAATAGGCCGCTGCAGCAAGGTATAAACAAGACGTAAGTCCGAACGTATATACATATCCCCAATAAGAACCGTGACTAATCACAAGACCTGTTGCAACAGGTGCCATCGATGCCCAGCCTACTTGAAACACCATTTGATTCATTGAGTTAGCAAGTCCTTTATATTTATCTGCTACAATTTCCATCGCTACCGCACTTTGAATCGGGTTCGCTGCATTCATTAACGCTTGACGAAGTAAAAAGCCAAGCGAGGCAATGAGTAACGATTGAGTAAATGCGGTAATGAGTAAAAAGGGAATCGATAACAATTGAAAAGTGACGATCGCTCGCACTTTTCCAATCCGTTTCACAAGACGCGGACCGATCAGCATCGCTACTGCTGTCATCGCTGAACCGAGTGCTAAAATGAAACCGATATAACTATTTGACGCATCGAAGCGATTAGCAAAATATAAATTTAAATAAGGTACGACGAGTCCCGACCCGAGACCGATTAAAAGACCTGCGAATGAGAAATGCAAAATTAAAACGATATTCCGCTTAAAGCTTGCATTTTGTGGAACGAAGCTTTTTTCTTTTTCACTCGTATGAACAATCGTGCTCGGTTGTGGACGCTCTTCTAATCGGAACAAAGGAAAAAGTCCGACTGTAAAAAGCAATGCTCCACTAATTAACGCCCAACGAATCGCTACATACGATTCTAATGCGAACATCCATTGTAACAAGTCCGCAAATACGCCCCCTGCTAAACTTCCGACAACGGCAGAAAGCGTCATTAAGGCAAAATGAATACTAAATAAATGGACGCGTTCAGACGGACGAGAGTTCTCTGCTAAAAACGGAACACCCGACACTTGAAAAAATGCCATAAAGAGTCCTGTGAAAAATGCAGCGATGACGATTGGCTCTTCCGTTATTACGATACTTCGATAATACAACGTAAACACCGCTAAAAATGCTCCAGTAATCAACACTTTTTTTCGCCCGATTTTATCACTCAGAAAACCAGCAGGAACGAGCATGAGCGCCGTCGCAATCGCCGTCATTGAAATCACTCGACCACTCACTGTATCTGGCATCCCTAATTCTCTTATGTATAAATTGTACATGACGGCAAACATCCCCATACCGATTTGGATGAAGACATTCGCTAAAATAAATAACTTGATATTTCGATTATATGAGGTAAACTGATTCGTCACCTGTTGTAACCATTTTGTCCATTGCAAACACATTCTCCCCCAGTCGTGCAAAACAATTACTGTATCAATATATTATCATACTTCTCTTTCCCTATATATCTTTGTTTTCACTGAAGGTTTTTCTTCTCTTTTTTGATTTCGTTTGTCTTTTCAAAACAGATAAATTATTATAGAGACAACTTCACTACTACTTCAAAAGGAGGTGAAGCTTCATCCAGTGCATAGTTTCTATGTAGGAATGAGGCAATTATTTGACCATACCGATACGTTGGACAGCACTTGCTGTCTTCTTTTTACTCACGATTCTCTTTGTTACAGCTGAATTTGCGATCGTTCGAACATCGAGAAGTACAATTGATGAACGTGCAAAAGCAGGTAATACGCAAGCGATTCGACTAAAAAAAATTACGGACTCGCTCGATCAATATTTAGCCCTTTGTCAATTAGTCATCACGATATCAACTTTAGCGATTGGACTATTAAGCGAATCTCTTTTTCGACCGATATGGAAAGTAGTGTTTCAATCATTTACATTGAGTGAAACGGCCTTTTCGTTCCTCTCAATTACTTTGACGTTACTTGTCATCAGTTTTATTTATTTACTCGTTGGTGAATTATTGCCACGTCTCGTCGCTGTTCAATACGCAGAGAAACTCGCACTCTCTTTAGCACCGCTCATTTTAAGTACTTATTTTCTATTGCGTCCATTTTTACGACTCCTTCATTTTTCAGGGAATGTTCTTGCAAAATTGTTCCGTGTACAACCGATGACTACGTTAGAAGTGAGTCATACTGAAGAAGAGTTAAGAAAGTTATTATCGAATAGTTTCAAAAGTGGAGAAATTAATTCTGCTGAATATAAATACGTCAATCGTATTTTTGAATTCGATGAACGGATTGCAAAAGAAATTATGGTGCCACGAACAGAAATGATTACAATCGATAAAACGATGACATTATCTGAAGTATTTAACGTCATCGGCGTCGAACAATTTACAAGATATCCTATTGTCGATGGAGATAAAGACCACGTGATCGGCCTTATCAATATGAAACATTTACTCACTGCTTATATTAAAGACGAACGGGCAGCAAGTCACCGAGTCGTCCGTTACGTACAACCGATTATCCATGCGATTGATTCAATGCCGATCAATGATTTATTGTTAAAAATCCAACGAGAACGCATTCATATGGCAATACTCGTTGATGAATATGGAGGAACGAGTGGTCTCGTAACGATCGAGGATATTTTAGAAGAAATTGTCGGTGAAATTCAAGATGAGTTTGACGTCCATGAAGTCCCGGAAATTCAAAAAGTTTCTGACACCCATTATATCTTTGATGCAAAAGTGTTGATCGACAGTGTGAATGACACATTAGGAATAACGATTGATGAAGAAGATATCGATACAATCGGAGGATGGTTTATGTCGCAACATTTTGAAGAAGGAGAAAAAGAAGTAGTGAGCGAACAAGGTTTTATTTTTTCAGCGTTAGCTGCTGAAGGACACCACATTTTATTTATTGAAGCAAAAAAATTACCCCACAATGAAAAGGAGCAATAACTATGAAACGTACGATACTTATTTTACTCACGTTAATCGTCGTCGGTGCTGGAGGCGCTTGGTATTTCACTTCGCTTTCAGATTCAAAACAAGGCAACGTATACGAACAAACAACACCTGAACAAATCAATGCAAAAATTGAAAAGAATGAAGACTTTTACGTTTATTTCTATTCAGATGACTGCCCATACTGTGTAGAGTTCAGTCCAAAATTAGAAGAAGCAGCAAAAGAAGCGGATATTAAAATTCAAAAATTAGATGTGTTTGAACACCGTACAGAACTTGAGCAATTTGATATACAAGCATGGCCAACTTTCGTCCATTATAAAGATGGTAATGAAGTCGATCGTTTAATTGGAAACCAACCGGTTGAAAATGTGAAGGAGTTTTTACAGTGACCTTCACTTTCTCAATCACTTTTCCACGCACGATGACACCCGCACAATATTTGCGAGAAGTGATCGGTCTTGGAAAAAAGCGCGTTCATGAATTACGTATGATGGATGCAATAACGGTCAACGATACTCCTGTATTTTTTGACCATACCGTAGAAGAAGGTACTGTTGCACAACTAACGACACCTTTACCTTCTTCCTCTTACAAACCTTGGGATACACCGCTATTCATTGCAAGAGAAGATGAGCACTTTGCAATTGTTTGGAAAGAACAAGGTTGGAAAACACATCCTAACGAACCTTCAGAAATGAACACTTGTATGAATGCAGCAAAACAACATATCGATTCCCCCTATGTGGAGCATGTTCACCGTCTCGATGAAGAAACAGAAGGATGGTTGCTCATTGCAAAAAACCCAATCGCAAAAGCTGTTGCAGATGCTTTATTAGAAGATCAACAAATTGAACGTGTCTATGAAGCTTATGTCGATGGCAATGTACGTCCCGCGATCGGTTCATTTACAGGAAACATTCAAAAAGACCGTCATAGTAACCGTCAAACAGTAACAAGTCGTGGAGGGAAACCCGCTCAAACAGACTATGTTTTACTCGGGTACGATCCGGTTCGCAATGAATCTCACGTACGCCTTCAATTAAAAACAGGCCGTACTCATCAAATCCGTGTACATTTAGCACATGCTGGATATCCGATTGTCGGAGATACATTGTATAACGAACAAACTCACGTACGAACGATGCGTTTACAAGCGACAGAGCTTGCCTTTACACATCCATGGACCAATGAAAAATGGCATGTCGATTTATCTGACCACCATTCTCACTAAACCAATGATTGCCACATCACGAGCTCATCGATGATGTGGCTTTTTCTTTCTATAATAGATATTGATACGAAAAATCCAGTAAACATTTACTTCACGTAAATGACTACTGGATTTTATTTCATCCGAACTTATAATTGTCGGATATTTATGTAATTATGAACGAACACTTTGCTCAATTTGACGAACAACTTGTTGTTGATCTCGATGAATCTGAGATACTTTTTCTTGCCCTTCTTGGAAATGTTCATCAACTGACTTCATTTCCTGTTGAAGTGATGTCATCGATTGTTGTTGTTCATGAATATAGCGCATCGCTTCTTCAATATCTCGTTCGTTTGTCTGTAATAGCTGTGCAATATTTGCAATCTTTTCTGCTGTTCCTTCGCTTACATCTACGCCCTTATCAATTACTGCTGCACTTTCTCGTGTCGCATCTAAAGCGTGTTCGATCTCTTCGCGTAATGAAGATGTCAACGTTTGAATATTCGCTGTGCTGTCAGACGTACTTTCGGCCAACTTTCTTACTTCTTGTGCCACTACTGCAAATCCTTTACCTGAATCACCCGCACGCGCTGCTTCGATTGAAGCATTTAACGCCAATAAGTTCGTTTGAGCAGCGATATCTTCAATAACACCAACAATTGATTGAATCTCTTCTGAACGTTCACTTAAATTCGACATACTCTGTTCAGATAAACGAATATGCTCCCCTAAACGATGAATAACGTCTGCAATACTACTTACTTCTTCAGCGCCTTCAGATGCTTGAGACACCATATCGCTCGCATTTGCTTGAAGTGTCGCTACTGCTTGGTCTAGTTGACGTACAGTTTCTAATGAATTGGTCGCTGAATGTTCCATTTGTTGAATACTCATACTGACATGATCAGTAATACGTTCTACTTCATCATACGTTCGAACGGCTTGTTCATATTCAAGTAATGCATCCTTCACCTTTTGTTTCGTCGCTTGTACTTTTTCATCTGCTTGTTGACGCTCACGGTGCAATTCATCTTGCAAACGATGAATTTCTTGCGTTAACTGTTGCTCTTTGTGATCATCTTTTCTACTTCTGAACAATCCAATCCCTCCTTATTTTCTCTTTTTATCATACCATACTCCCACTATTTTATTCTATACTTTGTGAAAAAAGACTTATTTTCAGGCACTTATTTTTATTCAAAAGGAAATCCTCTTTGACGTAATGCTTCATAAATAATAATTGCTGCTGTATTTGATAAATTTAATGCACGAATATGTGTATCATCCATCGGAATACGTAAACACCGTTCAGGATGCGCATCTAATAAAGATTGAGGTAAGCCTTTTGTCTCTTGTCCAAAAATAAAGAAGATATCTTCTCCTTCTGTAAACGCAACATCTGTATAGCGATGCTCGCCAAATTTCGTAATGTAATAAAATTGTCCTTCTGAATATCGCTGAAATAATTCATCAATATGATCATAATAAGTAATATTGACATGTTCCCAATAATCGAGTCCTGCACGCTTCAACATTTTATCCTCGGTTGAAAATCCTAACGGTCGAATTAAATGCAAATGCGTATTCGTTCCTGCACATGTACGAGCAATATTCCCAGTATTTGCTGGAATTTGAGGTTGGTATAAAACGATATGAACTGTCATGCTTCCACTTCTTTCTCTATTTGTTCAAGTGCTCGTTCAATTTCTTTTTGAACATCACTTTCTTTTTCAGTTGTAATAACTTCTTCTAAAACTTCTTTACTTGCTTCTGTCCCAATTTCACCGAGTGCCCAAGCACATGTTGAACGAATCATCGGGCGATGATCGTCTTTTAACAATTGTGCCAAATCAGGAATCGCCGTTTCATCTTTGAAATGAGCTAAAGCGATAATCGCATTTCGCTGAATCGGATTTTTCCCTCGCCAAGAGCCAGACATATGACCGAACTTCTTTTGAAACTGACGATTGGAAAGAGTAAGTAAGTCGCGTAAAACCGGTTTTACTAATTCACCTTCTGGTTCGAATGCCGTTTGATGCAAATTATGTTTTTTACGATTTTTTGGACAAACCATTTGACACGTATCGCAACCATATACTCGGTTGCCAATTTTATCGCGAAATTCTAAAGGAACTGGATCTTTCGTTTGTGTAATATAAGCGATACAACGTTGTGCATTCAATTGTCCCGGTTGTACGAGAGCACTCGTCGGACAAACATCCATACATAATGTACAATCCCCACATTGATCCTCTAACGGCTCATCAGGATGGAACGGAATGTTCGTAATCATCTCTCCTAAATAAACGTATGAACCAAATTCAGGTGTAATGATCGAACAGTTTTTACCTGACCACCCGATACCTGCTCGTTCTGCTACGGCACGATCAGACAATTCTCCTGTATCAACCATCGACTTACACTTTACTCCAGGAACAAGGAGTTGAATATACGCCTCCAGCTCGGCTAACATCTCGTGTAACACATTATGATAGTCTACTCCCCAAGATGCGCGACAAAAGAGTCCACGACGCTCTGTGCGCGTGCTCTTCGGTCCTCCTCCTTCCATCTTTGAAGGATAAGCAACAGCTATCGAAATAATGCTTTGAGCACCGTCTAATAATAATGTAGGAGTCGTCCGCTTTTCGAGGTCTTTTTCTTCAAATCCTGATTCATATCCGAGCTCACGATGACGAACTAATCGATGTTTTAATTCAACAAATGGCTCCGCAGTCGTAAATCCGATTTTATCAATCCCTATATATGCTGCGTACTCTCGAATACTTTGTTGCAACTCTTCTAAATTCATCTTCTTCACTCCTTATGTTAAAATGAAAGAATATCGAAAAGGAGGTATTCTTTATGCAGTCACTCACTCCCGATCACTCTCAATTTATACGTATTGGTCGTGTCACTTATCATAAAGCAACAAATGGTAAAAGCCCTCAAATGATCAAAGGGCGACTTCAACTTTTTCAAGAACAATTATATTTTTCAATCGATCAATCGAGCGATACATTGCAACAATGGCATCAGTTTAAAAATGATTGGCCGTCGATTAGTACGATTCCTTTCACAACTACTTTATTTTATCAAATGTTTCAACAAATTGCTGAAGAAAAATGGCTCCATCGAGCAACAAGTATGGAAGATATGACTATTTTATTCAATTTACAATTCCAGTTACCTGTTTTCTTATCTACCGAACAACAGATCGATTTACAAAATATGATTGAATCGATTCCAGAAGGTCAACAAACAGTATATCAATACTTTTTCTTTCCACAATCGATGGAATTGTCTGACGCTCAAGAACAACTTGAACGCGCAGCACAATTTTTTGACCATATCCATGGCGGACAATATACGATTGACTGGCTTTAATTCTTTACTTCGCTTGAACTACTAGGCTAAATCCTAGTGGATTCCTAAGTACAAGTTCTATCCAATCACACCGTGTTTTTTGGTAATTTCAGTAGAATTATTTTACAAGTAGTATAAGTAACGTAAGTAAGAAGACGATACAAGACTACATTAAAATACAAGAATAACATGTGCTTACAGCCCCTACCCTAAAGGATAGGGGAGATGCACATTTAAAAAAATGCAATAAAAAAACTGTCTAGTCGATGACTAAACAGTTAAATGAAGGCGGCAACCGGAATTGAACCGGTGATAAGGGTGTTGCAGACCCGTGCCTTACCGCTTGGCTATGCCGCCATAATGGAGCGGAAGACGGGGTTCGAACCCGCGACCCCAACCTTGGCAAGGTTGTATTCTACCACTGAACTACTTCCGCTTATTATGCGGGTGAAGGGAGTCGAACCCCCACGCCCGAAGGCATTAGATCCTAAGTCTAACGTGTCTGCCAGTTCCACCACACCCGCTCAGTGAAAAAATAAAATGGTGAGCCATACAGGATTCGAACCTGTGACCCTCTGATTAAAAGTCAGATGCTCTACCGACTGAGCTAATGGCTCTAAAATGGTGCCGGCGAAAGGAGTTGAACCCTCGACCTACTGATTACAAGTCAGTTGCTCTACCAACTGAGCTACACCGGCTGAAATATGGTGGAGGATGACGGGTTCGAACCGCCGACCCCCTGCTTGTAAGGCAGGTGCTCTCCCAGCTGAGCTAATCCTCCAGATATGCCTAGCGACGTCCTACTCTCACAGGGGGAAACCCCCAATTACCATCGGCGCTAAAGAGCTTAACTACTGTGTTCGGTATGGGAACAGGTGTGACCTCTTTGCCATCATCACTAGACTATTTTTAAAGACAATACTTATTATAACAAGTATCTCTTATTTTTCAAGTGCTTTTTTTCTTTTTTTGAAAATAGTTCACTCAAAACTGAATACAACAACCATTGATTAATTTTTGTGGTTAAGTCCTCGATCGATTAGTATCTCTCAGCTCCATATGTCGCCATACTTCCACCCGAGACCTATCTACCTCATCATCTTTGAGGGATCTTACTTA
>JASLGI010000172.1 GCA_030149685.1 Bacillaceae bacterium
AGACCCCTCAAAGATGATGAGGTAGATAGGTTCGAAGTGGAAGCTTAGTGATAAGTGGAGCGGACGAATACTAATCGGTCGAGGACTTAACCTTAAGTTTGATTATCGCAGCAATCAATGCGCAGTTTTATTCAGTTTTGAATGAATTTCATTCTTTGTTTAGTGACGATGGCGAAGAGGTCACACCCGTTCCCATACCGAACACGGTAGTTAAGCTCTTCAGCGCCGATGGTAGTAGGCTGTAGTGGCCTGTGAGAGTAGGTCGTTGCTAATCAAACGAAACCGATGTATATTTAATATACATCGGTCTTTTTTTATACTTTTTTCTAAAATTATTTTCATCGATCGGGACATCGTCAAGAGTTTTTCACACTTTTTCAAATAAACTTCAAGAGTTCTTGGAAGTCTACTTGACATGTTCGTCACTCGCTGATAATATTTTAATAATATTCTATTTTACTGTAATTGAAATAAGAGAATTCTTATTTTATTGAAAAACGTACTCTTTTGAATGAAAGAGCGTTTAATTTTATTTAGGAGGAATTACAACGATGAGCAAGTGGGAAACGAAATTTCAACGTGAAGGATTAACTTTTGATGACGTTTTATTAATTCCAGGAGCATCTGACGTATTACCGAAAGACGTTTCGATGTCTGTTGATTTAACAGAGAAGATCCGTTTAAACATCCCGGTTGTGAGTGCCGGAATGGACACTGTTACTGAATCACGTATGGCGATTGCGATGGCACGCCAAGGTGGAATCGGTGTGATTCATAAAAACATGAGCATTGAAGAGCAAGCAGAACAAGTAGTGACTGTAAAACGTTCGGAAAATGGCGTAATTACGAACCCGTTCTTCTTAACTCCTGAACATCAAGTATATGATGCAGAGCACTTAATGGGGAAATACCGCATTTCAGGTGTTCCAATCGTTGATACGATGGAAAATCAAAAACTTGTAGGAATTATTACAAACCGTGACCTTCGTTTCATTGAAGATTATTCAACAGAAATTAGCGAAGTGATGACAAAAGATGGTCTCGTGACAGCACCCGTTGGCACGACATTAAAAGAAGCGGAAGGTATTTTACAAAAACACCGCATTGAGAAGTTACCACTTGTCGATGATGACAATACATTAAATGGTCTTATTACGATTAAAGATTTAGAAAAAGTTATGGAGTATCCAAATGCAGCAAAAGATACGCAAGGACGTTTACTCGTCGGTGCAGCAGTTGGCGTTACTTCAGATACAATGTTACGTGTAGAAAAATTAATAGAAGCAGAAGTTGATTTGCTCGTTATTGATACAGCACACGGACATTCAGCAGGTGTCATCGAGACAGTTCGTCAAATTCGCGAAGCTTATCCAGAAATGGATATCGTTGCAGGTAACGTAGCAACTGGTGAAGCAACACGCGCATTATATGAAGCAGGTGCGGACGTTGTAAAAGTTGGTATCGGACCGGGTTCAATTTGTACGACACGTGTTGTCGCAGGTGTTGGAATGCCACAAATTACAGCAATTTATGAATGTGCAAAAGTTGCTCGTGAGTATGGTAAAACGATTATCGCAGACGGCGGTATTAAGTATTCAGGAGATATCGTAAAAGCTCTTGCAGCAGGCGGACATGTCGTTATGCTCGGAAGCTTACTCGCTGGTACTACTGAAAGTCCAGGTAGCACAGAAATTTATCAAGGACGTCGTTTCAAAGTTTACCGCGGAATGGGATCTGTTTCAGCGATGGAGCAAGGTTCAAAAGACCGTTACTTCCAAGAAGAAGCGAAAAAACTCGTTCCTGAAGGTATTGAAGGACGCCTTCCTTATAAAGGACCACTCGCAGATACAATTCACCAACTCGTCGGTGGGGTACGTGCAGGTATGGGATACTGTGGAACACCAGATTTAGAAGCATTACGTGAAGAAGCACAATTTGTACGTATGACAGGTGCAGGACTTCGTGAAAGTCACCCACACCAAGTACAAATTACAAAAGAAGCGCCAAACTATTCAATTGGCTAATGAGATTTGCGTGGGGCCTTGTGCTCCACGCTTTTTTTATGAAAGGAGAAAGGAATGAAGCGATTCGGTCTTATTTTTTTAATGGGTCTTTTCTTTTTTACGACATTTGATGTCGTCCGTGCGACGAATGATTCACCGTATTTATTAATTGATGGATTGAACGGACAAATTTTATTGTCTTCTCCTCATGAAGAACCAATCGGTGTTGGTGAAGTGAGTCAATTGATGACGATTTATGTACTCGAACGGTTGAAGAAAGAAGGAAAGTGGCAAGGGACAGAAGAAGTCGTTATTTCTTCGAAAGTTGCAGCGGTTGCAAGGGAGCTTGAAGGAGTAGAGGAGACGCCATTGATGTGGCGAGAAGGAACACATTATCGTGCATCCGAATTGTATGCACTTTTACTCGTTGAACAGTCTCCGCTTGCGGCACTCGCTTTAGCAGAACATATAGATGAAACAGACGATCAATTTTTACATCGATTAGAACAAGAAGCTCGACGTCTAGAACTAGGTTATACACGGTTTGCTAATGTGATGGGAGTTTCCAACGAAAAACTCGGCCCTTATCATCCGAAGCGCCGAGGACCACAAGATGAATCGATGATGACATTAGAAGGTGTTGGGAAGTTAGCCTTTCAACTGTTACAAGAGTTTCCGCACATTACTGAAGAAACACGTCGTCCGAAAGGGGTTATTGAGCGAGCTACTCCTTTTTCATTTCATAACCCGAATGCTTTGTTAGAAGAGGGTTCGACTTCTTTTAAAACAGAAGGGGTGGATGGTTTACGAATCGGTTATTCGTCATTGTCAGGATATGCGAACGTAGCGACGATGAAACGAGGGAGGTATCGTTGGATTGGAGTAGTTGTCCAATCGACAGATCGACAGGCGACCGATGTTTTGTTAAGACAATTGTTTACAGAAGAAACGAAGAAATTACGAGAAATGGAGTTGTTGTCACCGAAAGAACCTCTTCCTTTTTTGTGGTCTCATGAAAAAGCAAAAGAGACCGCTATTCCTTTATATGTCGATGCGCCCATTTATGCACCCGTTTTCGAAGACGATTCTTTTTATCGGTTAAAATGGAAACCTGCAAGTGCGGCGAGTCCTCCGCTAAAAAAAGGGACTGTCGTCGGAACGTTAGAGTTAATTCAAAAAAATGGTGAGTCGCTCGAGTATATTGATGCGACTCACCCAATTGAAGTAGACGTTGTCGTTCGTGAAGATGTCGAACCTATTTCTTTTCTTGAACGAGGAAAACATTTAATGAAGACATTTGGAGAACGTTTACTTTTTCAAGTGAAGCAACTATTGGCTCTTACTTGATTTGCCATGCCTTCATTAATGTGTCTAATGCTTCAATCAATGTATCATTAGGTAGTGAAGCAAACCCTAAAATAAATGTAGGCGTTTTTGGTAAACTTTCATAGGAGTAATCGGTGATCGGTCGTATATGAATTCCTTGTTTTTCGGCTTGTAAGGCAAGTTGCTCAGTCGTCTGTTCTACATGTACTTGTATCGTAATATGAAGTCCTGCTTGTTCTCCTTCATAAGTAATCGTTGGAGCGAACTGGTCTAAAAACGCTGTGACGATTGCTAGTTTTTTCTTATAAACGAGCCGCATTCGATTTAAATGTCGACTATAATGACCATCTCGCATGAAGGATGCGAGTAAATGTTGATCAAATCTAGGGACTGTCGATGCATAATGAGCATATTCCTTCTCATAACGCACGAGTAAGTGTGGAGGAAGGACCATATAGGCAATACGTAAAGAAGGCATGAACGACTTAGAAAAGGTACTCATGTAGACGACATGACGTCCACCGTCCATACTTTGTAAAGAAGGAATCGGGCGACCACTATAGCGAAACTCACTATCGTAATCGTCTTCGATAATTAAACGATCCGTTTGAGCGGCCCAATTTAACAACATCGTTTTTCGCGCCGCTGACAATACAGCACCTGTTGGAAATTGATGAGAAGGAGTGACGTAAGCGACATGCGCATCACTTTTGAGTAATTGATCGACGTCAATACCTTCTTCATCTACAGGGATCGGGTAAAGCGTTCGAGATAAATGGTGAAAAATCCGATGGGAAACGAGATACCCAGGGTCTTCTAAAGCGAAAGAAGTGTCCTCTGGCAGTAATCGGACGAGTAGTGGGAGAAGTTGCTCCGTACCGGAACCGATAATGACTTGTTCAGGTGCACAATCAACACCGCGAGAATGATATAAGTACCGGGCAATTTCTTCACGTAACACACGTTCGCCATAAGGATGTCCGAGTTGCAAAAGTTCAATCCGATTTTCGTCAATTAAATCTTTTGCATATTTTCGCCACGTGTCAAAAGGGAACTGAGTAGCATCGATTCGCCCACTTCGTAAGTCGAATCGATACTTTTTCTTTTCTTCGTGTTCGATAAATGTATAGTGAGGGCGTACAGGAATCAATGTACCGATATCTTCTACATAAAACCCACTGCGAGGTTTACTTCGAACATATCCTTCAGCAGCGAGTTGTTCATATGCCAACTCAATCGTCGTTTGACTAACTTCTAAAAAAGCCCCGAGCTTTCGTTTAGAAGGTAACTTTTGTCCGACGGCTAATTTGCCATCCGTAATATCTTGTCGGATATGCATATAAATTTGTTCATACAATGGCATATTACTTGATTTATTTAAAGTCATAAACAAAGTATCCATCAACTGACCCCTTTCAAATATCTAATTTTGGTCATTTTCATATGGTCACATTCTATTATACTAAAGGTAGAAATGAAAGGGGTATTGATTGACATGACAACTATTGATCACGTATTTCCATATGGTGGCGTTATTATGGACGTCGTTAACGCTGAACAAGCGAAAGTAGCAGAAGCAGCTGGAGCTGTAGCGGTAATGGCACTTGAACGCGTACCTTCAGATATTCGAAAAGCAGGTGGTGTCGCACGTATGGCGAACCCGAGCTTAGTCGAAGAAATTCAAAAAGTCGTATCGATTCCAGTAATGGCAAAAGTGCGTATCGGCCATATTTCAGAAGCACGTATTTTAGAAGCGATGGATGTCGACTTCATCGACGAAAGTGAAGTACTTACACCAGCAGATGAAGACTTCCACTTATTAAAAAGCGATTACAACGTACCGTTCGTTTGTGGCGCACGTAACTTAGGAGAAGCAGCACGCCGTTTAGGTGAAGGTGCGAAAATGCTTCGTACGAAAGGCGAACCAGGTACAGGAAACATCGTAGAAGCTGTTCGTCATTTACGTGAAATCAATGCACAAGTGACGAAAATCACACATATGAACGAAGATGAATTAATGACTGCAGCACGTGACTTACGTGCACCATACCACGTCTTACAACAAATTAAAGAAGCAGGACGTCTCCCAGTGACGAACTACGCAGCAGGTGGTGTCGCAACGCCAGCAGACGCAGCGCTCATGATGGAACTCGGAGCAGATGGTGTATTCGTAGGTTCAGGTATTTTCAAAGCAGAAAATCCTGAGAAATTTGCACGTGCAATCGTTCAAGCGGCAGCAAATCATACAGATTATAAATTAATTGGTGAATTATCAAAAGATCTCGGTGAAGCGATGACAGGACTTGAAATGTCTTCACTCGCTCCAGAAGATCGTATGGCTGATCGAAGCATGTAAGAAACGACACTCTTTATCTCTTTGAGATGAAGGGTGTTTTTTCATTTTCTGTAGTAACGTCAATAAATCATCGATTTTCCTAAACCTTTTTTCATATTATTCGTTATAATAAGAGTATGAATGAAAGGGGTTGGAGAAAATGGTAGTAGTATATGCAAACGGTACATGGTTAAATGAAAACGATTACGCAATTCCAGTAGATGAGCGCGGACACCAATTCGGAGATGGGGTTTACGAAGTGATTCGTGTGTATGATGGAAAGCCATTTCGTGCAAAAGAACATTGGGATCGCTTACTCATGAGCGCAAAAGAAATCCGCATCGATTTTGATTGGTCGCATGACAAACTCAATGCATTAATGGAAGAAGGAATCGATCGTTTAGGGGATGATAATTGTGCGGTTTATTTACAAGTAACACGTGGAATTGCACCACGCGGGCATTTATTCCCGGTAAATGTAGAGCCATCTGTTACAATGACAGTACGCCCTGTTCGTATGACACCGAAAGAAGAACGTTATCGTGGGAAGCGAGCGATCTTTTTACCAGATGAGCGTTGGGCAAACTGTTATATTAAATCACTTAATTTATTACCGAATATTTTGGCAAAGCAAACGGCGATCGATAAAGGATTCGATGAAGCAATTCTCGTTCGAGATGGATTCGTCACGGAAGGAACAGCATCGAACGTATATATGGTAAAAGACGGTCAGATTATTACGACACCGATCTCGCGCCACATTTTATACGGAATTACGAGAAAACATGTAGAAGAGTTAGCAGCACGTTTAGAGATTCCATTTGTTGAACGTCATTTCACTGAAAAAGAGATGCTTCAAGCAGATGAAGTGTTTTATACGAGCTCAACGATCGAAGTGATGCCAATTGTTGAAATCGATGAACGTTTGATCGGTGACGGTACAGTCGGTCCGATTACGGATCAATTGATTCGTTCATTTTTTACAAAATAAATGAGAAAAAGCGTCCTACACTGTGAGTAGGCGCTTTTTTCATAGGAGGTCATATTGTGGAAAAGTTGACAATATTTGATGAGAAACATAGAGAGATTGGTACGATGTCGCGAAAAGAAGTGCATGAGACAGGACATTGGCACGAAACGTTTCATTGTTGGTTGTTAAATGGAGATGCGGTATATATCCAACGCCGGAGTAACGAAAAAGAAAGCTTCCCAGGCTTGTTCGATTGTACAGCAGCTGGACATTTATTAGCTGGTGAGTCTGTTGAAGAAGGAACGCGGGAAGTCGAAGAAGAACTTGGTTTAGAAGTGACGATGGATGACTTAAAAGAAATTGGCATCGTACAAGATGAAATTACGAGTCAAACATGGAAAGATCGCGAATTTACACACGTTTACGTATATGAATGTGAGTTACGTCAATCAGAAGTGAAGTTACAAAAAGAAGAAGTTGAAGGATTGTATTTGTTTAACCGTAAAAAATTAGCTGACCTCTTTTTAAAGAATGAACGACAAATTGCAGGTTTCCGTTTCGGAACAGGAGAACGTGTTGTCATTTCTTTAGATCATTTCGTCCCTCACGATGCAAACTATTTTCAGTTCGTTGCAAATATGTTAAAGGATCCAGATGTCGTCACTTCATAGAAGAGCGTGACTTCACGCTTTTCTTTCAAGTTGCGCAAGTAAGTAACATATAGTAAAATATAAGTAAGAAACAAAAGCGTTGAATGGACCTAGTAATAATGTTCCTTTGTTCAAGAGAGTCGACGGGTGGTGGAAGTCGATACAAACACATTATGAATCTATCCATGAGCTGCCAAACGGCCGGTTATGAACCGTTACATTCATCAAGTGGACAATTATTGTCAATTTGGGTGGCAACGCGGGTAGTTCTCGTCCCTATTTATGGGATAGAGGGCTTTTTTTGTGCCAAAATTTAAAGGAGGAATTCAAATGTTAGATGCGAAATTG
>JASLGI010000017.1 GCA_030149685.1 Bacillaceae bacterium
AGAAACGCTCCAATCAAAATGTTGTTTTTCATATAAATAACACCCCTAATGTGTTTTCTCTTTGTACTTATCATTTAACTATGAATTGAGTATCATGTAAAATGATTGTTAAAGATAGTTAGTATCACTAAAAGAGATAGGGGAGAGAGAAATGAATATTCAAGACTTTGAAATTTTTCAAGCAGTTGCACGTTCAGGAAGTATGAGCCATGCGGCGGAAACATTGAATTACGCACAATCAAATGTAACTTCCCGTATTAAAAAGTTAGAACGAGAATTAGGAGTAGTGCTGTTTTATCGTCATCAGCGAGGGGTGACGTTAACAAATGAAGGAGAAGATATTTTACCGTATGCGCAAAAAATTATTTCGTTAACAGAAGAGATGAAAATGCTCGCTCGAGATACGAAACATGTAACGGGGAAGTTGGAACTTGCCTCTGTTGAAACGGTTATCGGTTTACCCCATATTTTATCTTCTTACATAAAAGAACATGATAAAGTGGAGATTACATTATCGACTGGAGTGACATCTGAGTTACGCGATAAAGTGTTAGACTTTCAATTAGATGGGGCGTTCGTGACGAAAGGACATGTGACGAATGATCCGAAGTTAAAAGAGGTACCGGTATTTGATGAAAGACTCGTACTCATATCAAATGAAGAAGGATTGACATTGGAAGAAATTGTTCAACGCCCGATTTTACGTTTTAGCGAAGGGTGTATGTATAGAGAAAAGTTGAATGAGTACTTTCACGATGAAAATTACACACCGTCAAAAGCGATGGAATTAGGAACGCTAGAAACGACGATGATCTCAGTCATATCAGGTCTAGGGATTGCTTATTTACCGTATGCTGCGGTGAAAGAATATATTGATAAAAGAAGTGTTTTTGCGTATGAATTACCTGAACAATATAGCCAAATCTCAACGGTCTTTATTTATCGGAAAGATGATTATATGACACCGGCGTTAAAAAAGTTCGTTCAAACGATTGAAAAAACGAGAAGAGATTACGCTTAAAATGCATCTTCTTCTCGTTTCTTTACAGTTTGTTCAATAGTATTTGCAATCGCTCGAGCCATTTTTTTCTGGTAAGAAGGTTGTTCGAGTAATTTCGCTTCTTTTTCATTCGTTAAAAACCCGGTTTCAATGAGTAATGATGTCATTGAAGTATCTCGTAAAACGACTAAATCGTTTCGAGCAATCGCTCCACGGTTCGGTATTTTTAAAGAAGTGGACAATGAATCGATGAATGATTCGCTGATCGCTTTATTTTTTCCGAGCTCGTCAGGGTAATATAAGACTTGAAGACCGTAAATGTCCGGTTTTGTCGTCAATGCATTTGCGTGGAGACTAATGAACAGTTGAGCATTGGCGCGCGTTGCGATAGCAACACGTTCATTGAGTGGAATGAATGAATCATCTGTGCGTGTCATAATAACTTGATAGCCTCGTTCTTTGAGAGCTTCTTCTACGTAAAAAGCAATCGTTAAAACGATATCTTTTTCATACGTTCCTGTCACGCTCGTTGTACCAGGGTCTTTTCCACCGTGTCCTGCGTCAATAACGATAATTTGATCGTTACTCGCAAATGAATGAGGGAGAGTATAATATAAAATAAAGGCGACGATCGATAAGGTGACAAATAATGCAGCGAGAAACTTCGTTTTCATTGTAAACCTCCTAATTGTGACAAAATAATGACATAAAATGAAAGAATGTTTATTTTTTTAGTAAGCGGTTATATAGATTATAGTCCTATCGGATAGGACGTTGTCAATCATTTGTTAGTTTCAAAAATTTCAAGGAGGAATGTGAAGATGTTTGAATTAAGACCAAATCGACGCCAACGCGAGATGGACTTATTTGAGCGTATGGCACAAAGTTTCCAAGAAATATTTGAGGAAGATTTCACGCCGAGCTTGAGTCGACAAATACAGTCGTTTCGAGCGGATGTGAAAGAAACGAACGATGCGTACATCGTCCAAGCGGATTTACCAGGATTTAAAAAAGAAGATATTACGGTAGATTTAGAAAATGATTATTTAACGATTCGCGCAGAACGTCAGGCAGCAGAAGAAGAAAAAGATGGCGATCGCCTCATTCGCTCAGAACGTCATTATGGAAGTTTCACACGTCGCTTTTACGTCAATGGAATTAATGAAGAAGAAGTGAAAGCATCGTTAGAAGATGGCGTTTTAACGATTGAGTTGCCAAAAAAAGAGCGCGGCACGGATGAGAAAAAACGAATCGATATCGAATGATCGATCGATTGAGAAGTGTTAGAGTGGATAGGCACTCTAACACTTTTTTGTTGAGGAGGATCTAATGAAAATTTTAGGACAAACAGTGGATGAACAAACGAGGTGTGTTCATTACCATTCAGAAAAAGATGTTGTCGCATTGAAAATGTATTGTTGTAACAAATGGTACCCATGTTATCAATGTCACAATGAAAATGAATCGCATCGATTACAACCGTGGCCTCAAGAAGAAAGAATGACGCATGCGATTTTTTGTGGAGTTTGCCGACAGACGATGTCAATAGAGACGTATCAACAAGTAAGTAGCTGTCCGTATTGTCAAACAGCGTTCAATCCTAATTGTTCTCTTCATGAATCGATTTATTTTGAATGAAGATAAGCATACTTTTTGAAATTATCTTGAATTCGTGATATTATTTATCATGTGAATAAGTTACATATACTTTAGGAGGAAATAGAATGAAAAAGTTAGGTTTAATTGTCGGAAGTATCCGTGAAGGTTCATTTAACCGTGTCATTGCGAACACGATGATTGATTTAGATAGTGGCGTAGAGCTTGAAATGATTGAGATTAAAGATTTACCATTTTTCAATGAAGACGTAGAAGCAAATGGTGACCCAGCAGAAGTTGCTGCGTTTAAGCAACAGATTGAACAAGTAGATGGATTAATTATTTTAACACCTGAATATAACGGCGGTATGCCAGGCGTATTAAAAAATGCGCTCGACTGGGCATCACGTCCATACGGCGCGAGCCCGATTATGCATAAAGTAGTTGGCGTTATGGGAGCAACACCAGGCATGACAGGGACAGCTTACGCACAAATTGAATTACGTAACGTGCTCGGAATGATGCAAACACATATCGTGCCATTTGAAAAAGTTCAAATCGCAACAGTTCATGAAAAAATCGATCACGAAAAACAGATCGTTCATGATGAAGCGACACGCGGACAACTTCAAGCATATGTTGAAAAAACAGTGAAATGGATCGACATCTTTTCAAAAGGAAATGAATAATTGAAAAAAAGAGTGCTGTCACGTTATAATAGTGGCAGTACTTTTTATTTTGCAAAAATAAAGGAGTGTTTCTATGGCATCAGTAAAAGAGATTGCACAGCAACGTCAATCGATTCGTACATATGACCAAACAGCTACATTGACAGAAGAAGAGTTACTAGACTTATTAAATGACGCCATAACGGCTCCATCTAGTCATAATTTGCAACCGTGGCGTTTTCTCGTATTTCAAACAGAAGAAGCACGTCGGGCATTACGTCCGATCGCGATGAATCAAGAGCATGTTGAAAAATCGAGTGCGGTAATTGCGGTAATCGGCAATCGGAAAATGTATGAGCAAGCGAGCGCGATTTATGATTCGCTCGTGGACAGTGGACAATTAACGAAAGAACAAAAAGAGCGACGAGTAGAAGGGATTGTCGAGTATTATTCTTCCGCGTCTGAAGAAACGCTTGAAAAGATTGCTACATTCGATACGGGACTCGTTTCGATGCAAATCATGCTTCTTGCCAAAGAACGAGGACTAGATACAGTTCCTATGGGAGGTTTTGATAAGAAGAAGTTTCATGAAGTTTATGAGTTGAAACCTCATGAATTCCCAGCGGTATTAATTGCAATCGGCAAAGCAGCAGAAAAGCCGACAAAAACTCCTCGTCTAGAAGCAGAGCAATTAACGACATTTTTATAAGATGAGACGACTAATCTTCAACTAGAGGAGAGGTTAGTCGTTTTTTCATGATATTGACTAAAGGAGTTATAAAAATGGAGCATCATGAACAGTCTAAAAAACGATTTCGCTTAGAAATTGAAGGATTACGAGCGCTCGCAGCGGTATTAGTCGCCGTTTATCATATTTGGTTTAATCGTGTGTCAGGGGGCGTCGACGTTTTCTTCGTCGTCTCCGGTTTTTTAATTACGACGTCAATTTTATCGATGTACCGAAGAAATGGTAAAATTCTTATTTTTTCATACATCTTAAAGTTGTTGAAGCGGTTAATTCCTACTGCGTGGACAGTAGCGCTCATTACATTTATTGTTAGTTTATTGATTTTGCCCGCCTTTTTAAAAGAGCAATTGTACGATGAAGTCATTGCTTCTTTATTTTATTTTGAAAACTGGCGTTTAGCGTGGGATGCAGTAGATTATTTAGCACAAAACAATGAAGCATCTCCCTTTCAACATTATTGGGCATTGAGCATTCAGTTTCAATTTTATATCATTTGGTTGATTTTATTTTTCATCAGTTACTTACTCATGAAATGGTTCCGTCGCCGTTCGATTCGACCGATCGTATTAACGATGATCGTTGTCGTCGTGATCGTATCACTCGGTTATTCCATTTACTTTACGGCTATCGATCAGCCGGTGGCGTATTACCATACGTTGACACGGGTTTGGGAGTTTGGTGTCGGTGGAATATTAGCATTTGTTTTACACCGTATTGAACTGTCACACCGACCAGCATTTCTTGCAGGGTGGCTCGGGGTGATCGGCCTATTATTAGTCGGAATCGTATTACAAGTGTCAACAGTCTTTCCGGGATATGCTGCACTTTGGCATGTACTTAGTGCGGTACTCATTTTATTTGCAGGAAATCAAGGCGGAAAATATAGTGCGTATCGTTTATTAAGTTCGAAACCACTCGTATCGTTCGGTCAAATCTCATATGCGTTTTACTTATGGCATTGGCCGTTACTTATTTTTTATTACGCACTTACTGAACGAACAGAAGCGACATTTATCGGCGGATTATTCATTTTACTTCTTGCAGCACTTCTTTCTTATCTTACGATTTATGGTATCGAAAGACCGCTGCGCCAACTGTCATTCAAACGCTCCGTCTCAGCGACAATCATTGCAACATTGAGTATCGTTTTAGTCGTCAGTCTTACCTTTTTCAAAGAGAAAGAGTTATCGCTCGATGAATTAAATATTTCAGATGAACATCCAGGAGCAAGCGTCGTCCTTCTTGACCGAGAACCATCGTATCAAGAATTACCGATTCCATCATTAGATATCGCAGCAATCGATCGCTCAGACATTTACGAAGATCAATGCATTAACATGGACGTCGACCTCGATGCGAGGAGTTGTGATTATGGAGAAACAGAAAACTACGATGCAACGATTGCCCTCGTTGGAGGATCACACTCTGCCCATTGGCAACCGATGTTAGATGAAATCGGCAAAGCGAACAACATCCGTATTCAAACATACTTAAAAGGACGTTGCCGCTTTTCAACGACAGACGTTCTTGATTGGACACCTTGTGAAACATGGATGGACAATGTATTAGTAGCATTGGAAGAAGACCCACCGGATGTCGTCTTTACAGTCGGAGACATTAGTGTCATCGACTATAAAGAAGTGCCTAAAGGGTATATCGAAGCGTGGAACCGATTAGAAAAAGCGAATATTCCTCTCATATTAATGCGCGACACGCCGCGTTACCCAGAGCATGTCGTCCACTGTTTAGATGCAAATGATGGAAATCGTGACGCATGTAAAGTGAAACGAAGCGACACGTTATTAGATGTCGGCGCAATGGAACAGATTGAATTACCACCAAACGTTGTTAAAACACTCGACGTCACTGATGTATTTTGTGACGATGACGATTGTTACCCCGTCGTTGGAAATATGATTACTCATTTTGACAAAAACCATATTAGCGCAACATTTTCTCGTTCATTTGCACCTGTACTTGAAAAAGATATTCTCGAAGCGGTTCGAGAAGCGAAAAAATATCGCGCAAAATAAAAAGAAGCCCCACTTAATGTGGGCTTCTTTTTTAATGGAAGACGATCGTTTTATTGCCGTGAACGATAATACGGTCTTCTAAATGCCATTTGACGGCACGAGCGAGCACGCGACGTTCAATTTGTTGACCGAGCTTTTTCAAGTCATTGACTGAATCGCGGTGGTCGACACGTTCAATGTCTTGTTCGATAATCGGACCTTCGTCTAAATCATTCGTCACATAGTGACTCGTTGCACCGATTAATTTGACACCACGGGCATGTGCACGCTCATAAGGGTGAGCTCCGATAAATGCCGGTAAGAAAGAGTGATGAATATTAATAATGCGGTTTTTGAAATGATCGACGAAGTTCGGCGTTAAAATTTGCATGTAACGTGCGAGAATTAAAACGTCTACTTCGTATTCATCCATTAATTCGATCTGTTTTGCTTCTACTTCTTCTCGAATATCTTTATTTGCTGGAATGTAGTGATATGGAATGTTTAATGGTTCGACAAGCTCGCAAGCATCCGGGTGGTTACTAATGACGCACGCGATATCCATATTTAAATCGGCATTTTGCCATTCCCAAAGTAATTCCATTAAACAGTGTGTCTCTTTCGAAACGAAAATCGCTGCTTTTTTACGTTCGCTTCCATAAGCGAAACGGTAACTCATGTCGTACATTTCAGCGATTTCTTTAAATTGCTCTTCCATTTTTGGAACGTGTTGTTGTAAATCGTCCCGGTGGAATTCGATACGCAAGAAAAATGTACCATTTTCAGGGTCGCTTGAATATTGGCTCGACTCAATAATATTCGCTTCATTATTATGTAAAAACGTCGACACTTGAGAAACGATTCCTGGGCGGTCTAAACAACGGACGAGTAAACGTCCACGATTTTTATATTTCTCCATACGTTCTTCTGCTTTTTGTTGTACTTTTTCAAAAATAGCCACAAAAATCTCTCCTTTATAATTAATCCATTCTTTTTAAAGAATCATCAGTTTTCAAAAACTTAATTATACACTATATTGAATAAAGAGTCTAACAGATAGAAAGGAAGAAAAAGATGAAAGTATTACTGACAGGTTTTGAACCATTTTTAGATTATCCATTAAATCCGACGAAAGAAGTTGTCGAACAGATCGCAAAAGAAGGAGTAGACGGATTAACGATCATTCCAGAAATTTTACCGGTCGATTTTGATGCATCTGGTCCGTTATTAAAACAACATATTGAAACGTATGCACCTGATGTCGTCATTATGTTAGGACTAGCAGGCGGCCGCTATAAAATTACACCGGAACGAATTGCCATCAATGCGAAAGATGGGGCGAAAGATAATTCAGGTAATGCGCCGCAAGACGAGCCGATTGAAGAAGGGGCTCCTGATGGATTGTTTGCGACAGTACCGATTCGTTCGATGGTCGATCGCATGCTCGAGCATCAGCTACCAGCAGCGATTTCGAATACAGCAGGTACATATCTTTGCAACAATATGATGTATGTCGCACTGAATGAAGCGCGAAAGAAAAACGATGCCTTCCGTGCAGGGTTTATCCATATTCCAGCTTCGCATGAATTAGCGATTCAACATGGGAAAATACCGAGCTGGTCACTAGACGATTTAACGAAAGGGATTCGTCTCTGTTTAGAAACGTTGTAACGGGGAAAAATTACGAGAAGAGAGACGTTCGTACAATGAGCGGATCGCTGAGAGAAAGAAGGACGAGATGAAAAAGATAGCAGTCATTGTCAGTTGTTTGACAATTATCCTATTAAGCGGTTGTATGGTGCCGAAAAATTATGAAGAAGGGATGCAACGAGGAGTCGAAGCTTTTCTCGACGAACAATATAAAGAGGCAGAAAAACAGTTTGCCCGCGCACATTTTGCAAAAGAAACAGAAGAAAGTAATGCATGGCTTCAGTTGATGCAACAGTGGAGCGATATAGAGAAAGCGAAGGAAATGAACGACTGGTCGTCTGTAGAAGAAAAAAGAAAGCATCTTGAAAAGAAGAAAGCACAATTTTCGTCAAAAGATTGGACGATCATCGAGCGCCAATTACAAAAGTATGATGAACAATTAGTAGAAGAAAAAGAAGAAGACCTCACGTGGCAGCAGACGAAAGAAGCGGTCGATGCGTTGATAGAAGAAGGGGCGTTCAATCAAGCGAAAGAGCGATTACAAGCAGTACGCTCAACATTGACGGATGAAACACTTATCGAAAAGGTCGATCAACTCCTCGTCAATATAGAAGCAAAAGAGCTTCAACAATCAGTGAAACGAGAGAAACAACAATCTGCACCGAAACAAACACCTGTAGCGCAAGAGACGAAAAAAACGTGGACAGAAGATGAGGTCATTCAATTCGTCATGCGCGCAGAAGGTTTATCACCTCCTCACCCTGAGTACGGCGGAGGAAACACGTTGATGGTAGAAAGAAAAGAAGGAGAAAATTGGTATTTAGTAGGTTATGCGATCAACGATATTCAACCAGGAGGAATCGCTCACGGAACACCGATCGGCACGTATCGTTTTCACGAATCGACAAAAAGTGTCGAATTTTTAGGGTCTAGTTATTAAGGAGGGAGAATGATGAAAAAAATTGCAGTCATTGGCAGTGTCAATATGGATTTGTTTTTAGAGTCATCCCGCATTCCAGAAGAAGGAGAGACGTTGCAAGGGGAACGGTTTTTCACAGCATGTGGTGGAAAAGGGGCGAATCAAGCAATTGCAGCAAGTAAGCTCGGAGGCGATGTGACATTTTTTGGAGCAGTCGGTCAAGATGAATACGGGCGATCGTTAATAGACAATTTTACGACATATGGCGTTTCTGTCAAACATGTTGAAACAACGATGAAAGAAACAGGTATTGCATTCGTTCAATTGACAGAAGGAGTGAATCGGATCACAATCGTTCCTGGAGCGAATGAAGAAGTCGCACTCCCATCAAAAGAAGTGTTGAATACATTTGATTTGATCGTCTTGCAGTTAGAGATCCCGTTAGCAATCGTCACAGCGGTCATTGAGCAAGCGTATGAGTTAAAAAAGACAATTATTCTCGATCCGGCACCTGCTCGTCCGCTCGAGCGTGAACTTTTAGAAAAAGTGACGTATTTACTCCCAAATGAAGTAGAATATAAAGAGCTCCTTCAAACAGAAGAAGCGTTCGATGTCGCAGCGGGACGATATCGAGAGAAGTTGATCATTACTCGAGGAAGTAAAGGGGTTAGTTATACCGATGGAAAAGGCGTGTTTCATACGATACCCCCGCATCGCGTACAAGTTGAAGATACGACAGGTGCAGGGGATACGTTCGCTGGTGCATTTGCGGTCGCATTAGCTGAAGGAAATCAATTGGATGAAGCTTTACAATTTGCCAATCGCGCTGCGGCACTTGCGACGACGAAAAAAGGGGCGCAAACCGGTATGCCGACTCGAGAAGAAATGGAAAGGTGACACAATGGAAATACGTATCGAAGTAGCAGAACAATACAATGTACACACATTACAAGAAGAAGCGAGCGTTTATTTACTCGACCAAGAAACGTATTTAATGTTTACGAGTGAAGCGATTGGGCGAGAGCTTGAAGCATTGAGTCAAGTCGTTTTAGAACTGCTCGTCACAGGAGAACGTCAAACATTTGTAACTGCCGATGAAGCGTTTGAGTTATTACTGACACTCGACGATGGTGAGTTAATGATAACGAGCCGTAATCGCTTCATGGAAAGAGATGAGTGGGCAATTGACGTCCCATTATTTGAATTTATCGAAGCGTATGCAGTCGGAGCGATTCGTTTCGTCAATTTAGTTGAAGAAGT
>JASLGI010000057.1 GCA_030149685.1 Bacillaceae bacterium
CTATCTGGTAAATGTTCTTTTAACTGTCCCCAAATATAGTTCAATTCATTATCCCACAATTGAGTTTGTTGTCCTATTGCTTCTCGCATCTCCACAGTAGAAGATCCCATATTATTTGCAATGAGTTGTGTTTGACTTTCAATTTCATTTATACGATTCATCGCCAATTGAGCATTCAATTGATGCGTCGTCGGTTGTTTTTCTTCTTTTTTCGTTTCCGCTACAGGTTGTTCGTTCTTTTCTTCCTTCGCCTCTACTTGTTCTTCATTACTATTTAAACGTTCTTCGAGCTGGAACTTTTTCGCTTCGAGTAATGTCGATTGTTGTTTCACTAACTTTTTCATGATTTTATCTTCTGTATTCATCAATTGTTCTAAACGTTTCATCGCTTCTTCATCTTCGTTCTTTTCCATCAAGTCATCGACCGCTTGTAATTCTTCAAGAAGAACAGTTAATTGATCGCTTCGTTCAACGACATCTTTTTGATAATCTTTCGTCCAATCATCGATATCTTCATCACGTAATCGTTTCACTAATACTTCAATTTCTTCAATATCGCCTTTTTCAAATTGGCGTTCAATATCTTCATGAAGTTGAAACAATGTTTTTGCTTTCGTTAAGACTTTACTCGCTGAAATTTCATCGACCGTACGTAATGTTTTTTCTACTTTTTCAAAATCACTCGCTTGAAGGGCCTCCTTCACTTGTTGCTCTTCTTCTGCATAACTTGAAGAACATGCAGCGAGTAAAACTACGCTTAAAACAATCAGTAAAAACGAAAAATGTCTCTTCATCTAATCACCTTTTCCTAATAGTAACCATACATTGTTTGTAATTCTTCAATCCGCGTTTCTGTAAAATAAATAAGACTAATATGACGGTAAATTTCTCCCGTCGTTCCTCCACCTGTTCGATCATGTTCAGCTTTCGCATGAGCTTCTTTTTCTTTGATCCATTGACGCTGTTCTTGCAATAAAGAATCAAATTCATCTTTCGGTAAATTTGCTTTTAAAATTCCCCATAGACGATTGAGCTCACGGTCGACCGTTTGATATTCGCTCTTTAACTGTTGGAGTTCTTGTTTTTCTGTCGGTTGAGCCGGTTGTGCTTGTTGCTTTGGTGCTGGTGAAGGGGTTGGCGTACTCTCAGCCTGCACATTTTCTTCACTTCTTCTTCTACACGAGCAACGCGCTTTTCTTCTTCTACTGTTAATTCATCTAATCGTTCATTCAATTTTTCTCGTTGCGCTTCTACTAATTGTTGAACCTTTGGATCTTCTGAATAAATAAGATCTGTAATGAGCGAAATAGCCGTTAAATATTCTTCTCGCTCTTCATTTTTGTCGACTTTCTTCATCGTATCCTCGAACGTTTGCAACAAATCAAGTTGAGGTTCAATCGATTGACGATAATTTCTCATCCAATCATGTTCATCGAGACGTTTTAACGTTATAAGAGCTTCTTCATAAGAAGTTAAATCTCCCTTTTCCCACGCACGCGTAAGATCTTCTTGAAGATAGAGCAACTTTCGCGCAAGTACTAATACTTCACTCGAAGAAATATCTTTCACTTCTTTCAATTCACGTTCGACAGCTTCAAAATCTTCCTTCTCTAATGCTTGAATCACTTTTTCTTCTGCTTCGGTCTCGTTCGTTAGCCACGTAAGTTGATCAAAGGAACAACCGACTAAAAGTAGTGTGACTAAAGCAATGCTCATCAGTAACATTTGTCGTTTCATATCAACACCCCTTTCTTTTAGGTCTATCTTATCACTTAATAGAAAAAGTAAATAGACGATATATAAAAGAAAGGAGTTTTCCTGTGTTAGGTATTACACAATCGATCGAATGGCTCGAAAAAGAGAAGTCTAAACGATGGAGTCCTCCGTCTTCCTCTCCAACAACTTCATTTAACGACTTATTGCTAGAAAAAAGAAAACGACCAATGACCGACTTCATAAAAAAACATCAACGACTTGCTGATGGAAAAAACGAGACGTCTATGCAGCAAAAAAAGCAGTTTATCAAACGTACTCGAGAGATCGAATTAATGCTCGTGGAACAACGATTACCGAGTGTCAATAATGAATTAGAACGTCTCCGTTTAATCGGTGAACTACGTTACTTACAATCAATGAAATAAGGTTCGTTTTCAAAAGACAAAACCAGTACCCACTTATTTAAAAATAAATGGATACTGGTTTTTATTTTGCTAAGTTTGATTCTAGCCTCTGTTTCTATTATTGATGTTTTTTCAAAAGATCCATCGCGGCATCAAAGTCTTTTTCAATCGCTTCATCTTTTTTATACGTCTTCTTACTTACGAGAATGGTTACGAGTAAGTTTGCGAAAAATGCCGGAATGATACCATATATCGCAAACCATCCACCGAGTGACTCAAATGATGGCCAAATGAAAGCGACAACTGCTCCGACGACCATACCTGCAATTGCACCTTTTGCCGTCAAACGACGCCAATAAAGAGATAATAAAATAATCGGTCCAAACGCACCACCAAAACCTGACCATGCAAACCCGACGAGGGATAAAATCGATTGGCTATTCGGCCATGCTAATGCGAGAGCGACGAGCGTGACAATTAATACAGCGACACGTCCGAGCATGACGTAATAACGATCAGATTTTTCTTTTTTCGTTACTGCTTTATATACGTCTTCGACAAGTGCTGAAGACGTCACGATCAATTGGGAAGCGACTGTACTCATAATAGCAGCAAGTACCGCTGCGAGCACAACTCCTGCAATTAAC
>JASLGI010000061.1 GCA_030149685.1 Bacillaceae bacterium
ACAACCTATCGTTTTAGCAATTAATACTTCTTGTTTTTTATTTGGATATATACGAAATTTATATGCTTTATGAATCAGCATTGCTTTTCACCTCCTCTTTATATTTACTAAAATTATATGTAAATTTAGTAAATATATCAACAATATACTAGGAAGGTGGTGAGGTGATTGGAGCGAGTACCTAAACTAATTAAATTTCCTGTTGATTTAGTAGTACGAATCGAGGAATATAGAGAACAACATCCGATCCGAACCTTTTCAGGAACTGTTTACGAATTGATACGGAAAGGGCTAGAAAAGTAAGGTGGTTGTTCAAAAGTAGATTCAAACACAAGGCAATCAGGGCGTAAAACCCCTAGCCTAAAGGCATAGGGGTTTTACGCCCGATTCTTATAAAATAATCGTAATCAAGACAGACAATCCACCATAACGGATCCAGTTACGTGCTTTTATTTGTAATGGATGACTCCCTTCTCTCTTCATCACATCTTTAGATACGTGAAACAACCGACGAACGAAAGGATCGACCGCTATAAGCATAATTAAAACGATAAGTAATACGAGGACATCAACGAACATCGTCGTCATAATAACTTTACAATGTACCTTCTTTTAACTGTGTATGCCACGCAAGAAGCCCTTCAATAGATGACTCATCGATCGCTCCTTTTTCACGTGCTACTTCAATTAATGTTTCAAAATTTGTTAAGCTATGATACGTTAGTCCTTTTTCAGCAAATTGCTCATCTGCTTTGTTTAAACCGTATGTCGTAATCGCTACAACACCATCTACTGCTAACCCTTCACGCTCTGCAGCTTCTGCTGCTTTTAAACTACTTCCACCTGTTGAAATTAAATCTTCAATAATGACTGCGCGGTCACCTTCATTGAACGTTCCTTCAATTTGACGTCCTTGACCATGGCCTTTCGGTTCTGAACGAACGTAAACCATCGGAAGTTCTAATTCAGCAGCGATCCATGCAGCATGTGGAATCCCAGCTGTTGCTGTTCCTGCAATCACTGTTGCATCTGGATAGTTTGTGCGAATCACTTCTGCAAGACCTTTTGCAATAACGATACGCCCTTTTGGATCTGCCATCGTTAAACGGTTATCACAATAAATCGGTGATTGAATACCTGATGCCCACGTGAATTTCTTCTCTGGACTAATTTCAACCGCTCCGACATTTAATAAAATTTCTGCTACTTGTTTTGCAATCATTCTGATCGTCCTTCCCATAATGAATTGACTGTATGATAAGCTTCGACAGGGTCTTCTGCCTGTGTAATTGCACGTCCTACGACGATGTGTGTCGAACCGTTTTCACGCGCAAATTGTGGTGTTGCTACGCGTTTTTGGTCATGTGTATCGCCACTAGCAAGACGGATTCCTGGAGTCACTTTTAAAAAGTCTTTTCCGCAAGCTTCTTCAATCATTTTTGCTTCGTGAACAGAACAAACGACACCATCTAATCCTGCTTCTTTTGCTTTCTTTGCATAGTGGACAACTGACTCATTTAATGAAACTGAAATGAGTTGGTCTTCTTGCATCTGAGCTTCATCCGTCGATGTGAGTTGCGTCACTGCAATCAATAACGGACGTTTCTTTCCTTCTGGTGTTCCTTCTTCTAATCCTTCTAATGCTGCGCGCATCATCGGCACACCACCTGCTGCATGAACATTGACGAGTCCTACTTCATGTGTCGCCAATACTTTCATCGCAGATTTCACTGTATTAGGGATATCATGTAATTTTAAATCGAGAAAAATATCGCAATTTTTCTCTTTTAGCGCTTGTAAAATAGCAGGGCCTTCTTTATAAAAAAGTTCCATACCTACTTTGACATTTAACGGACCTTCAAACGGTTCAAGGAAGCGTAATGCTTCCTCACCGCTTGCAAAGTCGAGCGCAATTAAAGGTGAACGATTCATTATAAATGACTCCTTCCGATGAGTTCAGAAATATGGTCGACTCCTAATTCATCGAGTTTCGGTTCGAGGTCTTGAATGATTGTCGGACAAACGAATGGATCAATGAAGTTCGCTGTACCAACAGCAACTGCTGATGCACCTGCACTTAAAAAGTCAATCACATCTTGTGCATTCGTTACGCCACCCATTCCGATAATCGGTAAATCTGTCGCTTGACTCACTTCATAAACCATACGAATCGCCACCGGTTTCACTGCTGGTCCTGACAATCCGCCTGTTTGGTTAGCAATAACAGGTTTTCCTGTACGCTCATCAAGACGCATTCCAATCAATGTATTGATCATCGTAATACCATCTGCTCCACCTGCTTCAACCGCTTTTGCCATCGCCACAATATCAGTGACATTCGGTGACAATTTCACATAGACAGGTACAGATGAAACAGCTTTTACTGCTGCTGTTAAACTACGTGCAGTTTCAGGATCTGTTCCGAATTGAATACCGCCACATTTTACGTTCGGGCAAGAAATATTTAATTCTAATGCATGAACATTCGGTGCTTTTGAAATGCGGCGTGCTACTTCTACGTAATCTGCCTCTTCACTACCTGCAACGTTTGCAATGATTGGCACGTCGAACTGCTCTAACCAAGGAAGTTCATGTTCGAGTACGTGATCGAGTCCTGGGTTTTGTAAACCGATTGCATTTAACATTCCTGATGCTGTTTCTGCCACACGTGGTGTCGCATTACCGTAACGTGTTTCTTCTGTCGTCGCTTTAATCATAATTGCGCCGAGCTGTGATAAATCATATAACTTCCCATATTCTTGACCGAATCCGAAACAACCGGATGCTGGCATAATTGGGTTTTTTAACTCTAATCCTGGTAATTTCATCGCTAAACGACTCATAATGACACAACCCCCGCTTTAAATACTGGTCCGTCTGAACAAATCTTCACGTAATCGCCTTTTGAGCGATCTTTTGTCTCACATACACAAGCAAAGCATGCCCCAATGCCGCATCCCATTCGTTCTTCAAACGATAAATACCCTTCTTTTTCTGGATATGCCGCTTGAATTGCTTTTAACATGGGCATCGGTCCACAAGAATAATATTGTTTGAAGTCTGTTGATAATTCTTCCATGACGTGTGTAACGAAACCTTTCGTTCCACGCGTTCCGTCAACTGTCGCAATGTGCGTATCACCTAATGCACGAAACTCCTCTTCATAAAACACAACATCCTCCGATTCAAACCCGAGAACGTGTACACAATGAACACCTTTTGCTGTCAATTGACGCGATAATTCATAAAGCGGTGGTACCCCAATACCTCCACCAATTAAATACGCTGTTTCTCCTGCTTCAATATCATCTAATGGGAACCCATTACCGAGTGGCCCTAATACGTCAATCGTTTCTCCAATTTGACGTTTCGCTAAAAGATTCGTTCCATGTCCATCTGCTCGATATAAAATCGTAATCTCTTCATTTTCTTTATCGAGTTTTGCGATAGAAATCGGACGGCGTAATAATGGATCCATCGAATCCGTCACACGAATATGAACGAACTGGCCAGGAGAAGTAACTTCTCCGACCAATTTTCCACGTAATGTGAGTTCGTAAATAGAACGTGCAATTTCTTTATGTGAAACGACTTCCATTCGATCTTTCATCATCATTATTTCGTTGCCTCCTGCTTCGGCATTTCTTCCGTTTCGAAAGTCATTGATTCGATCACTCGTAATGTCGCATCTGCTGTATCAATTGACGTTAAGCAAGGAATACCATTTTCTACAGATTCACGACGAATACGGAAACCGTCACGTTCTGGTTGTTTTCCTTTCGTTAATGTGTTGATCACAAGCTGTGCCTCACCATTTTGAATGACATCGAGTAAGTCTGGACCTTCTGAGCCGATTTTATTCACTACTTCTACTTCAATTCCTTCTTCTTGAAGAGCTTCTGCTGTTCCAGCTGTCGCTAAAATATGATAGCCGATATTTTTAAAACGTTTCGCTAATCCGACCATTTCTTCTTTATCTTTATCAGAAACTGTCATTAAGACAGAGCCGTATTCTTTAATTTCCATACCTGATGCAACGAGCCCTTTGTAGAGCGCTTTTTCAACAGTTTGGTCTTTACCCATAACTTCTCCCGTCGAC
>JASLGI010000094.1 GCA_030149685.1 Bacillaceae bacterium
ACCCCTATGCCTTGTGTTGGAATATAAAGCTAAATGGTACGGTAAGCAAGTAGTAGTGGTATCTAAAACGTTTGCTAGTTCTCAACTCTGTTCAAACTGTGGATACCAAAATAAAGACGTTAAAAATCTCAATTTACGTAAGTGGACATGCCCGTCATGTCATACACATTACGATAGAGATATTAACGCAGGACAGAATCTAAAAAAAGAAGCTGAAAGACTTCTAACTGTAGGGACTACGGGGATAGCCTAATCAATTAGCGTTCGTTAGAACGCTGTACCTAGGAATCTACTAGGCTTTAGCCTAGTAGTAGTTCAATGATAAAGTGAATGAAAAAATGAATGTTCGTAGACGTTTCATTCTTTCTATTGTTCTTTTTTGATAGAGTCGTTTAGAATAGAAGTAAAGGTGAAAAACGTGAGTGATCAATCATTGGAAACGATATTTTCTGAAAAAATATTTCATCATTTACAAGATGGTATTATCGTTATGGATAAAAACCGTCGAATCATTGAGATGAATCGCGCAGCAAAAGAGTTGATGGGATTAACAGTTGAAGAACAAGTTCCTTATTGCTCATATTGTAAAGAAAGAGAATTGGAACCTGGAGAAGAACGGTGCTTTTTGATTGCTAATGGAGGGGAGATTCCTTATTTCTCTTCTCAAATGCAAAGAGTAGGAGAATATTTAGTCGATGTCGAAATGAGTACAGCACTTATTTATGTAGATGAAGATACAGGTGAGCGTTACTATGTACTCGTTTTAAGAGATTTATCTTGGAAAAAACGTGAAGAAGAGATTCAATTATCGAAAAAAATGGTCCGTTATTTAACAGAAGTGAAAGAGGAAGAAAGGAAACGTTTATCCCAAGAGCTTCATGATGGGGTAAGTCAATCGCTTTACAGTATCGCTATTGCTATGGATAATTTGATGGAGTCTGTTCAAGATAAAACAGAGATTAGTGGATATGTAAAAGAAGTACGAAGAGAGCTCGGTCAAGTGATTTCTGATGTAAAATACTTTTCAGAAGTATTACGTCCACGAGTACTCGATCAATTCGGTGTTGTGCCTGCAGTAGAAATATTAATTGAATCGATTGAAAAAAACATGCCGCATTTAGAGATCACATTTCAAGCGAATGTTGTAAGAAGATATCACCCGGTCGTTGAAATTAATACGTATCGTATTATTCAAGAGGCGCTTCATAATATGATGAAGTATGCGAAAGCAGAGCGCGTTTCAATTATTTTTAATGATCGAGGGGATACGATTGAAGTTATTATTAAAGATAATGGAGTTGGGTTTAATCCTGAAGAAGCGACAGAAGGGTTAGGGCTTCTCCATATGCAAGAGCGTATTTCTCATATGAGTGGAAAGATTCATATTACATCGGAGTGTGATGAAGGAACGACTGTCCGGTTTGAAGTACCTGCCTATGAGGAGGATTGTGATTGAAGATATTAGTAGTGGACGATCATATGCTCATTCGAAAAGGTGTTCGACTTTTACTCGAACGAATGCCCGAGGTAGAAAGTGTTTGTGAAGCAGAAAATGGAACCGAGGCAATGCAATGGCTTTATAAAAATCATCCGAATATTGTAATTATGGATTTATCGATGCCGGCCGGTATTGATGGGTTTACTGCTGCTCAACATATTATGGGTGTCAATGATCAAACGAAAATTATTATTTTAACGATGCATGATCAAGAAGCTTATATTCGTCGAGCTATTCATTTAAATGTTGCTGGTTATTTATTAAAAAATAGTGAGCCTAGTTTGATCCGGCAAGCAGTATTAGCTGTTGCACGGGGAGAGACATTTTTTGATCCGGCGATTCCACGAGAGATGATTGAACGCCATGCAAAATCAGAGAAAGATAGTTCCGTATTAACGAAGCGAGAACAAGAAGTATTAGGGCTCGTGTCAGTCGGTTATTCGAATCGTCAAATTGCAGAAAAATTGACGATTAGTACGAAAACAGTTGAACGTCATAAAGAAAATATGATGAAAAAATTAGAATTAAAAGGTCAACATGAACTTGTTCAATATGGCTTGAAAAATAATTATGGGATTTTCTTATAAGGAGAATGCATATGTCGAAAAAAGTTGTCGTACCTATCGATGGTTCTGAAGAATCTTACAAAATTATACCTTATGCTCAAAAGGTAGCCACATTAAGTGGCGATCGTTTAATGTTTTTAAACATTCAACCGTCGTTGAAAGAGTTAGGGTATCCAGCTATTCAAAAAACAGCAACGTATATGCAAGATTCGTCGGTCACTTATGAGGCGAAAATTCGTGTAGGTATTCCAGCGATGGAAATTATTGCAGAGTCATCAAATCCAGATGTTCGTTGCATTGTAATGGCAAAAGGACGAGGGACAGAAGAAGCGATAGGAAGTGTCAGTGAACACGTATTAAAGTTAGCAACATGTCCTATTGTGTTTGTTCCAAGACGAGCAATTCATGAGAGTTTATAAGAATCGGGCGTAAACCTCCTATGCCTTTAGGCTAGGGGGTTTACGCCCTGATTGCCTTGTGTTTGAATCTACTTTTGAACAGCCACCTTACTTTTCTAGCCCTTTCCGTAT
>JASLGI010000256.1 GCA_030149685.1 Bacillaceae bacterium
CAATGGGAGCGTTACCCTCTAAACTCTCGCCCCTATATTAACTGGGCTGAGGGCTGGAAGCTTAAGTATCCTAAATATAACCCAGAGAGACTTAACGCTTTCTACTTAGAACCACACAAGGTTATGCAGGATGGTAGATATGTACCGCCTAAGGGTACGGTACTAATTATTGATAATGATTGGCATAAGTGGGACCACGACTGTTCCCTTGCCTCAACTTGGGATATTCAAGGAGCAATGTTCCTATATCCCCTAGAGATGACTGGTAGAGAAAGAGATGTTCTGGAGTTCCTGGAGAAAAGGACTGTACGTCGTAGTAATCTATGGGGGCATCTAGATTATCACTATTACCAGGATCCGGCACATTTAGCAAACTACGTTAATGCTTGGAAGGAGTTTCCAATTGGCAGAATGTTTAGACAGAGAATGTATATCACGGCTCACTCAGAGGTGGGCTGGAGAAAGGCCATAATCTTTAGTTACAACTTAGTTAATGACCTTAAGGGGCCAACTCGAAAAAGGATTATGTTAAAATTCTATGGAGACATTCCGCCAAAATATGAGCGACTATTGACCGAACTGTCACGCTGGTCTTCTGCAGCTAGTAGTTCCAGTAACTACTATTCTTTTGTAGATTTTATGCTGTTTGAAATGACGCGATCAGATAAATTGGCGGGAGAGCTATTAGCAGACCCATATCAGTATATTGAGAAAGGTAGTCGTGGAACAAATAAGTTAAAGGAAATTGTACCAGTGTTACTAGAGGACGAGGAACTATTACGAATCTTAATGAAGTGGAAGGAAGGACAAGGATATTAATATGAAGCATGTTGAACTAATTCAAAAAGACTTAAAGGAACTACAAGATATGGTGCAGATACACCCAATGCTGGAACCATACAGATATGAGATACTAACAGGCAACAAGGAGAAGCTAGCCAATATTATACTGGCCCAACAAGAGTCTTTAACTAAAGCTGGCAGAGAGGCTGTAAGGGAGATTGAAAATGAGTCAAAATAATGTACTGAAAGTACAAGAGTTTTGCTCAGAGCTAGGAGAGGACTTCTTAAAGAGTCTCTCTCCCCATATTATAAACCTGATTGTCGCTCCTACTGGCAGTGGCAAGACACACTTTTTTATTAGTAATATGCCACGAAACAAGAAGGTCGGGGTACTGGCCCCATTTACGGCACTGACCAGTCAAATATATGCAAGGAATGCAGACTACAGTCTACAGACCGGGATAAAGGCAGAGGATATCGTGAATATGTCTAATGGAGTTATTGCGAGCTTCCACTCATCAGAGAAGCTTTTAGAGATGACTCATATGGACTACTTGATTATTGACGAAATCCACGAGATGATTAACTATGCTGGCTTTACCTCCGGTATGATTAGGCGGTTCTGGAAAACCGTGGATGAGCTGAAGGCAAGAAATCCAGAATTAGTGATTATTGCTTTGACGGGAACACCCCAGTTCGTTAGACTGGCAACCTTTCTAGATATAGAAGAGTGGGTCATTAAGCCAGAAAAAATGAAGGCAAAACCCTCTGTACTAGAGGTTGAGAGGAATTGGTCCCAGGAATTAAATTCCAGAGACTCGTACATCTATCTATATAATGCAAAGAGACAAGGTATTAAACTTGCTCACACTTTCAGTGGAGAGTTCCTGAGCAGTGCAAATAAGGAGCTGACGGCAAGTTATACCGATATAATAGATGGACGCATGCCAAGTGACAGACTGTTCACCTCAACTCTAATCGCCACAGGTGTTTCAATAGATGACCCTGTCGAATATGTATATACTGACTGGGTTGACCTGGTTACAATCGTACAAATGTCAGCGCGAGTTAGGGCAGGTGGCCACAGCCTTAGAGTAAGACAGGTGCCATATCCGGCCTACTTAGCAGGACAGCAAATTTCGGATATCAAAAAACCGCGCTTAACCTGGGGAATGGATAGAGAGTTTAACTTTCGTCTACTTAAAGAGTATCAAGACTGGTACTCTCTACAGGCTCATCAAGACAGTCAGTTGTTGGAAATGATATTAAACCAAATGCTTTGGGAACCAGAGGTGCCTTTACCACCTTTATAGAAGCTTGCGTCCAAACGAATAGGGAGGATACAAGTGAGTAGAGAAGAAAATAATAAAAAGGTAAAAGACAAACTGGCCACATATAAGATAGAGTGGCTGGGAGAAGAGTTTAACAGTATAGACAGTATATTGAGATTAAAGTGCTCCAAGGGACATGTCTTTATGTCTAGCCTGGATAAGGTTAATACAGCTCAGGGCTGTCCAGAATGTGCAATGAAAGAAATTATAAAGGAGACTGAGTCTAGAATAGAGCAAGTCGCGTCATTGCCACCAAAAAGAGGTAAAAGGTTACTGGCCATGGACCAGGCAACCAGAGTTTCTGGTTACAGTATATTTGAAGATGATAGACTTATCGCCTATGGAGTAGTAGAGGCTGATACTAGTCAAAGCATGTTTGACCGTATCAAATATTTTAACCAGTGGCTAGAGGAAACAATAAAGAGTGCAGAGATTGATGCAGTAGCCTTGGAGAGAGTACAGTTTCAAGGCAATGCTAAGACACTAATTGACCTGGCTCGTTTATTGGGCAGTCTAGAGCAAACTGCTGCCAGAGGACTGGGTCGAGAGCCACTAGGTGTATTGGCTTCCCAGTGGAAGTCAACCTGTGACGTAACGGGCAAATACAGAAAAGAGCAAAAGAAGAACGCTCAACTTTTTGTGAGAAATCAGTATGGAATAAACGCTAGTTCTGATGCCGCCGATGCCATATGTATAGGGCACCATGCCGTTAGATTATCTAACTTAAATAAAGCAAGGAGTATTAGCAGCAACAAGCTAGCATTTTAAGAGAAGGAGAAAAAGGAATGAAGAAGATAGAGGACAATAAATTATATTTTAGTACAAGTAGCAGATTGGCAATATTACCAGAAAAAAGGGCGGAGGATGCTGGGTTCGACGTATACGCTATTCAGGATGCAGAGGTGTTTACAATACTGCCTGGAGAAACAGCCATGATTAACACGGGAGTGCGCTCGGCCTTTAACGAGAACTTTGTGTTGCTAGCCAGAGAAAGGGGTTCCACTGGAACAAAGGGTTTGAGATTGGGAGCTGGCGTCGTAGACAGTGGATATAGAGGAGATATCTTTATCCCAATTAACAATACCAGTAATCAGACTATTGTCATAGCCTACGAGGCAGATTTTCCCCATATTAAGGGAATGATGTTAAATCAATCAGTTGACCCCGAGGAGATTCTTTTCTATCCTAAGGACAAAGCAATTGGCCAACTGATCTTTGTGCCAATTGGGCAACCAGAGCTTGAATACTTATCTCTTGAAGAGTTCAGCAATCTGCCAACAGGTGAGAGAGGGTCCGGCGCTCTAGGGTCAAGTGGCAAATAGAGCGAATAGCCTTGGGTCATAAATTTGACCTAGGGCATATTTTTTGTTATAATATATATAGAAGGTGAGAAAAGGAGAGAAAATATGCTTAGAGAAAAAATCACAAACCATACAAAGGATAAGGATCCAGAACTATCACTATTGCTCGATGAGGATTTTGACCCTCAGGCGCCGACACTAGTGGTAGATTTAGACAATACTCTATTTGGGGCAATGCAAGCTCTTGAACAGGAGTTACCATGGTACTTTATAGAAGGCCAGACTAAATACGTGTTTCAAGAATGTTGGGAACCGTCCTTAGCCAAAGAGGCACTTAGCCTATTTCATGACCCAGATGTACTGAGAGCAATGCCAGTTATCCCTGAGGTAGAGGACATGATTGCGGCGATGATGAAAGAAAGACACTCACAGATATTAATAGTTAGTAAAACCAAGTCAATGAACATGGAGCTGCGATATGAACTTGTAAAGCAAGTTGAGAGAATTGCTCCATACGTAAAAGGTATTGTAGTGTGGCAAAAACAGCACCCTTTGAGAGAGTTAAGAAAAGAGATTAACATCAAGTCTATGATAGATGATAATCCAGCTAACCTAAAACTAGGTCAAGAAGAAGGTATTTTCACCATTAAGGTGAGCTATCCGTATAATGAGGACGTTGCTGCCGACATGTTTGTATATCCATCATCTGTATTCACTCGTTATCGCACTGCCGAAAAGTTTGAGAGAATAGAAGAGTTTAAGGAAAGTAGACTAGGGGCACGAGAAAGATACGGTGTTACAAGTAGAGACTTCTTAAAAGACTTACAATCATTGTGTCAGGCTCATGGATTCCAGGGCGGTATCACTCTTGGTATAGAGAATGAGGACAAGGTGCTTGGTCCCGTTGAGACATGGGGTCGAGGGGATCTTCTATATACAGAGACGCTTATCGTACGAATGACAAGAATAAATAGAGTGGAATTATCAGCCGTACAACAAGAGGAGGAGAATTAAAAATGAAGATAATTAAAAAAATAGTAACAGGATTATTGGTGGTAGTAATTTTAATAGCAGGAACGGGAACGGTAAAAGCAGGTGGAGCAGGGTCAGATATCGCTGCCGTATGTATGGATGAAAAAAGTGACTTAACATATTTTATAGACTTGAGATTCCGTGCCGACGCTTCTTATCCAAATAAAACGGTAAAGATTGATTTAACATTAAATGACCATGTTACATTTAATACAAATATGCTTGAGTTTTGGGTACAAGGAGAGCAAGGTGGTAGTTACGAATGGCTACCACAAGATGAGGCTGCAGCCATTAAATATCGCCTAACAGAAAATCATGTATATGCCATAGTACCAGCAGAGCTATTAACTAATGAAGTGATAGTAGTAAGAGTGTTTGCAACAAGTACTGAAATCGAGAACTTAACATTAGGAACTTACAATATTGCATTGGGAGACGACTCTAAACAATGGGCAGATAATACTTTATCAGCTAGTGGCGTTTGTCCAAAAGATGAGGGAGTATCAACAAATCCTCCAGGAGTAGAAGAGAAGCCAACTGAAGGAGAAGATGGTAATGAAGGACCTGGTAATCCTGGTGGAGAAAAACCAACTGAGCCAGAAGTACCGGAAGAGAAACCAGTAGAAAAACCAGATGAAGAGTCTCCAAATACAGGAGA